>QLUL01000260.1 GCA_018725425.1 Chloroflexota bacterium | reverse complement strand
TAGGGGTTATCCCTTATCCCTTATCCCTTCTGGGCTTATCAATTCCTTCAGCACCCTCAAGGTCTCCGGATGCCTCAGTACCAGGATATTAGCTCCCGCCAGCAGCAGGGAGAGAGCTGTAATGCCCTCCCAGGCCAGCCCCTGCTCTTTACTCTCCTTGGCCTCTTTCGTTTTCCAACACTCCGTTCCCAGGTCGGCGATGATAGGCATCTGAGTCATGGCATCCCTGGATACCACCCCGGCCTGTTTGGTGCGCTCCATTATGGTGAAAGTATACTCCATCCCGTACCCCAGCGCAGAGCTCAAGGGGTCGATGACGATCCGTTCCGGGGGAGCGAACTTACAAAGCCTTACATTTAGCTCCTTCATCAAGTTGATATCCAGAGGCGATTGCGCAATCAATCTATGCCCATGCAACAGAGCGGCTTTGCCCACCTCCTCGTGATTCTCCTTCACCACCGGGCCCAGGAGCAGATTCAAACCTTGGCAGATCTCCGCCACCCGTGGCAGCACCTGAGCATCCTTCTTCTCATCGCCACTCCCATAGACGATAAGTGGAACCGCGATAGCCTCCGCCACCCTCTTGGTGAGCGAGGCGGCCTCATCGGGAGAGGCGTCTTCTCCTGCCGGATCGGTGCTCATGAGTTTGAGGCAGACCAGGTCCGCCCCGAAGTCAACGCACTTCTGCGCCCACTTCACCGGGTCCCTCACCACGTCTCCGAAGGGCTCCAGCACCCACTCCGCCCAGCCCTTGGGCTCCACATCCCAGACCTCCAGGGCGAACCCCGGTGGATTCGGGGAGGAACCCTCATCGAAAAAATGGAGGGGAAGAATATCCTCCCCCCCCATTGTCAGTGCCTTCTCTCCAGATCCAATGGTTAACTCCCTCACTTGTCCGGCGTGGGTTTCAACTGGCGCTGTCCATTGCATCTATCTCCTCCCCTGAGAATAACCGTTATTTTCATGCGGCGTGGTGCGCCGCGGCGCATGGGCGATTCATAAAAGCTTAAGACCCCACTTATTGAGTTTAACAGAGTTCTCTTTAAATGTCAAGCCAGGCATGGGAATAGAGTGTCTCGCCCATGAGTACCTTCACCGTCTTTACATAATCCCTTTCCTGAGGAGACAGTGAATCGAGAGCGAACTCCTCTCCATCCATGGTCTTATGGATGAGATTCACAAGCGCGGGCAGCTCCCCCTTGTTCAAGCTGATAAGCTCTCTATCCAGAGCATCGGCAATAGAGGAATACTGACCACCCCTCTCCAGCATCACCATGTAGGTGCGATTTAGAATTCCTCGCAGCTCCTCCGGCGTCCCATTGGATATGTTTGAGAGCCCGATCGTTGATTTAACCCCGGGAAGGAGGTCCTGAAGCATACCTACGAATTCCAGGGCATCCCGCACCTCCTGCTGATTAGCGCTCACCGGCAGAAGTATCGGATCAACCCAGATATCCTCATTGGGGATTCCTATCTCGTTGGCATAGGCCACGGTCTCCAGGATGCTCTCCACCCTATCGTCCACCCCAGGAGGCATCCCCCTGTCGGTTATCACCGAGATCACCAGATCAGCACCATAGGCTTTAGCCAGAGGGAGCATCTTCTCCTTGCTCTCGTTCTTTCCGGAGGCGGAATTGATGAGCGGCCTTTTCTTGCATACCTTTAGCCCGGCTTCCATAGCCACCGGATTCATGGTATCCAGAGAAAGGGGCAGATCAGTGGCCTCCTGAACCGCGTTCACCAGCCATTGCATGATTTCCTCGGGATCTCTTCGAGCCGGCCCCAGATTAAGGTCAATATAGTCCGCCCCGGCCTCGGCTTGTGTTAGGGCAAGTTCCTGAATCACTCTGAGATTTCGCCCCTTTACTGCTCCAGAGACCTGTGCTGAGATGATGTGAATGGTCTCTCCGATGATTATCATGATCCCCCTTTTTACCATCCGAATTTGATAGGCCTGCAAAGCGCGCCAAGCAGAACCTATCACCACCAAA
>QLUL01000026.1 GCA_018725425.1 Chloroflexota bacterium | reverse complement strand
ACCGCCAGAGACCTGATTCGGAAGGAAGGAATCCTGGCAGGCATTTCCTCCGGTGCCGCGGCCTGGGTCGCGTTAAAGGTGGCAAGAAGGCCGGAAAATAAAGGGAAGCTCATTGTGGTGGTCCTGCCAGACACAGGGGAACGTTATTTGAGTACGCCACTATTTCTGCAGAAGAGATAAGGCGCTTATCGGTGGGTGAACGTTTACAGAAGTGAATCAGGGCAGCGGCCGGGAGTAGTTTGAAGCCCAGGACATGACCGCTCCCCGCATTCGCGGGCCTGCCCCCCGGCCGCAGGCCCAGGGGGACAAGCCCGCCCTGGCGACGGGCCAGGGTTCAGGGGGTTTCATGGGGACAATCCCCCTGATGATCTTGATGATCCCGATCGTTTTCTGTAGAATGTAAGAGTTCGGGAAAGGACCTGCGGATCATGTTTAGAACCTTGAGGGAAGATATCCGGACAGTCTTTGCCAAGGACCCGGCGGCTCGGAGTTGGCTGGAGGTCATCCTCTGCTATCCTGGACTTCAGGCCTTCTGGTCGCATCGCGTGGCGCATTTTCTCTGGAGACACCGGCTTCGTCTTCTGGCCCGGCTGCTCTCGCACATTAGCCGGTTCTTCACCGGGATCGAGATTCACCCCGGCGCGAAGATCGGTCGGCGTTTTTTCATCGACCATGGAATGGGGGTGGTCATCGGGGAGACAGCCGAAATCGGGGATGATGTGTTAATGTATCAGGGGGTGGTTCTGGGTGGGACAGCATTGGAGAAGAAAAAGCGCCATCCCACACTGGGGTCTAACGTGGTCGTCGGCTCGGCGGCGATCTTGCTCGGGCCGATCACCATTGGCGATGGGGCACTGATCGGTGCCAATTCGGTGGTCGTGAAACCAGTGCCGCCCGGTGCTACCGTGGTGGGGGTCCCCGGACGCGTGGTTGGGGACAAGAAAGAGACAGTTGAAAAACTGGAACACGGGAGGCTACCCGATCCCGTGGCGGAGGCAATCGGACTGGTGCTAATGAGACAGGACAAGCTTGAAAGGCGACTGGAGATGCTGGAGACCCCAGCGGGGATAACAGCCACCAGAGATGAGCGAGGCGAGAAAAGGCGGGAAGTGGAGAAGGAGTTCATCCATGGGGGAGGGATATGAGAAAAGGAAGGAGAGGAAATATGAGGTTCGAAACGATAGCGATTCATGGCAGTGAAAAGCCCGATCCCACCACCGGAGCTCTGATCACACCGATCTATCAGACCTCCACCTTTGCCTTTGAGGATGTGGGCAAGACCAGGGGCTACGACTATTCTCGCACCTCCAACCCCACCAGGAAGGTGTTGGAGGAGACCATCGCCAGGCTCGAGGGCGGAAAGGCGGGATTTGCCTTTGCCACCGGCATGGCTGCCGAAGCCACCGCAATATATTTGCTGAAGGCCGGAGACCATGTGATCTCCGGAGATGACATCTACGGCGGAACCTACCGTCTGTTTCAAGATGTGATGACCAACTTCGGATTGGAGTTTACCTTCCTACGTCTGAATAACAGACGGGAGATCGAGGATGCCATAAGGCCCAATACCAGGATGATATGGATCGAGACCCCCTCCAATCCGCTGCTAAATATCACGGATGTAGAGATGGTGGTAGATATTGCCCGAAAGCATAATCTGTTGACCATGGCGGATAATACCTTTCCCACGCCCTGTTTCCTGCGGCCAATTGAGTATGGCGTTGATTTGGTGGTGCATTCTACTACCAAGTATCTCAACGGCCACTGCGATGTTGTCGGTGGGGCGATAGTGACCGCTACCGATGATCTAACCCAAAAGGTGCAATTTCTCTTGAATGCTCTGGGCACCTGTGCCTCACCCTTTGACTGCTGGCTGGTGCTTCGCGGGATCAAGACCCTGCCTTTGAGGGTTAAGCAGCATGCGATGTCTGCTGCCGCGGTCGCCTCATTTCTGGAGAAACACCCCCGGGTAAGCAGGGTATTCTATCCCGGACTGAAGTCTCATCCGGGTCATGAGATCGCCGCCCGGCAGATGGACGGTTTCGGCGGGATGGTGTCCTTCGAGATAAATGGCGAGGTTAACTCGTTCTTGAGAGGTGTCGAGCTATTCATTCTAGCGGAGTCCCTTGGCGGCGCTAATTCCCTCGTAGAGCACCCGGCTACCATGAGCCATGCCTCGATGCCGAAGGAGTTCCGGGAGAAGGTGGGTATCTTCGATAACCTGGTGAGACTCTCCGTGGGATTGGAGAATATCGAGGATATAATCGAGGATTTGGAGCAGGCGCTGGCAAAATAGTGACTGGTGACTCGTGATTGGTGACTGGTCACCGGTCACTAATTACCAATCACTTCAAACCGTGGAGGTGGAGAAAAATGTCGTATGCTAAATCACTGCGATGCTCGAAATGCGGCCGAGAGTACCCTCTCGAGCCTATAAACTTATGTGACTTTTGCTTCAGTCCGCTGGAGGTGACATACGATTACCGGTCCATGTCTGAAGTTGTAAGCCGAGAGGCTATCTCCAGCGGGCCGGTGACGATGTGGCGCTATCTCAATCTGCTGCCTATCAATGATAAAGTGGTGGATCTGGGCACCGGCTTTACCCCGCTGATTAAAGCAGAGAATCTGGGCAAAGAGATTGGCCTGGACAACCTCTACATAAAGAATGACTGCCTGAATCCGACCTATTCCTTCAAGGACCGCGTGGTTTCAGTGGCCATCAGTAAAGCCATGGAATTCGGTTTTGATACTGTGGCATGCGCCTCGACGGGCAATCTCTCAGCAAGCGTAGCCGCCCATGCCGCTAAGACGGGGCTAAAGGCCTATGTATTTGTCCCGGCAAACCTGGAACAGGGCAAGATGGTGAGCACCGCGATCTATAACCCCACGCTCATAGCTGTCGATGGGACCTACGACGATGTCAGCCGCCTCTGTACTCAAATGGTCGGTAGATTCAAATGGGGTTTTATAAACATCAATCTGCGTCCTTATTATGCGGAGGGCAGCAAAACGCTGGGCTACGAGGTGGCCGAGCAGCTGGGCTGGCGTGCCCCTGACTGCGCGGTTGCTCCTGCGGCTTCGGGACTGCTCTTCACCCGGATATGGAAGGGACTCAACGAGCTAGCTATGCTAGGGTTGATCGGGCCGGTCAATACCCATATGTATCTCACTCAGGCTGCGGGCTGTTCCCCGATTGTAAATGCTTTCAATGCGGGGTCACTTCATGTGCACCCGGTTAAACCCAACACCATCGCCAGGTCGATTGCCATTGGCAATCCCTCCGATGGCCAGTATGCGCTCCGGATTGCTCGGGAATCCGGCGGGGGAGCCTGCGCGGCGTTCGATGAGGAAATCATCGAAGCAATGAAGCTGCTGTCGCAGACTGAAGGCATCTTCGCCGAGACGGCGGGCGGAGTGGTCATCGCTGGTTTGAAACGGCTGGTCGATTCGGGAGCGATAAAGCGTGATGAACTGACGGTAGCTTTCATAACCGGGTCTGGGCTCAAGACTCAGGAAGCGGTAGCCGAGGTCGTTAGTCCCATAACCATACAACCTACACTAAGTTCCTTTATTGAGAACTGTGCCGACTCGGTTGAAGGCTATTAGCCTACTTCAGCCTAATAGCCCTAAAATGCTAAAATATGGAGAGGAGTGAGATGGCAAAACGAGGCGTGATGTTCACTTTTCCCACGGAGATGATCCGGGAGCCGATCATTTACAATCTAGGCCGTCGATTCGATGTAGTGACTAATATACGGCGCGCGGACGTATCGGAGGACAAGGGATGGGTGGTGTTGGAGCTCGAGGGGAAGGAAGAAGATATAGAACAAGGAATCGCCTGGGTGGTGACCAAAGGGGTCAGGGTCGACCCGGTCATCGGGGATGCTCTGGAGGGTTAAAGGTTCGTATCCCCAGGAGCTGGCCAGGGCGATGAATGATGGAGATGAGCTTACCATCGTGACTATCGTCGCTGGGGGTGAAAAATCATGAGAGTGTTTACATGGGGGCTACTATGAGAAGGGTCTATCTTGATTGTGCCGCCACCACACCTATGCGTGATGAGGTTCTGGAGGCAATGTTGCCCTATTTCAAGATTAGGTTCGGGAATCCATCGAGCATTCACTCCTTTGGGCAGGAGGCCAAAGGAGCCATTGAGGAGGCGCGCGAGAAGGTGGCAGCGCTTGTCGGTGCGCGAGGTGAGGAGATCATCTTCACCAGTGGCGGAACAGAGGCAGATAACTTCGCCATAAAAGGCACCGTATACGCCAACGAACGCAACGACAACCATATTATCACCAGCAGCATTGAGCACCACGCAGTGCTCGAGAGCTGCATGTTTCTGGAAAGGCGAGGAACCAGGGTTACTTATCTGCCGGTGGACAACTATGGCCTGGTAGATCCCGAGGATGTCAGGGCAGCCATCACCGAGAAGACGGTTCTGATCTCGATTATGCACGCCAGCAATGAAATGGGAACCATCGAGCCCATCGCCGAGATCGGGAGGATCGCCCGGGAGAGAGGCATCCCTTTGCATACTGATGCCGTGCAGACAGCGGGACACATCCCGGTGAATGTAGATGAGCTGGGCGTTGACCTGCTCTCCCTGTCGGCACATAAGCTCTACGGGCCGAAGGGAATGGGCGCGCTTTATATCCGCAAGGGCACCAGGCTGGTTTCCTTCATGCATGGTGGCGAGCAGGAGAGAAGACGCCGGGCAAGCACCGAGAATGTGCCGGGGATCGTCGGATTCGGCCGGGCGGCAGAGTTAGCCCGGAGTGAGATCGATGATGAAGCCCGGCGGCTGACTTCGCTTCGCACAACGCTAATTGAGGGTCTCTTCGAGAGAGTCGATCACCTTACTCTGAATGGGCATCCCACAAAGCGATTGCCGAACAATGTGAATGTAAGCATCGAATTCGTTGAGGGAGAATCAATACTCCTCAATCTCGACCTGGTGGGCATCGCAGTTTCCACCGGCTCGGCATGTAGCTCCAGCAGTCTGGAGCCATCACATGTCTTGCTGGCACTGGGACTGCCACACGAACTCGCCCATTGCTCGCTGCGCTTCACCATGGGACTGTATACCACTGAAGAGGATATCGACCGGCTGCTGGAGGCCTTGCCGCCGATTGTGGCCCGCCTGAGGGCTATGTCGCCACTTCTGAAGTAGCTGAAAATGGGTAATTGGTGAAAGGAGCCCTATGAAAGAACAGGTTATTGCTGAAATACATGTCGTCCCTCTGGGTACGGAGACTGCCAGTTTGAGTCACTACGTCGCTGCCTGCCTCGATATTCTTAAAGAGGCTGAAGACATAACCTACCAGTTAACCGCCATGGGGACGATTGTCCAGGGGCCTCTGGACAGGATACTTGAACTGGCGCGAAAAATGCATGAGTCGCCGTTTACGATGGGAGTGAATCGAGTGGCGACCACCATCTACATTGATGATCGCCGTGATAAACTAATAACCATCGAGGGGAAGATTAAAGCGGTACTCAGTAAGAGCTAATATGCCCACCTCAGATGAAAAACTGGTAAACCTGAAAAGAACCTTAGCGGAAATGGGGAGCGCCCTCGTGGCCTACTCCGGGGGTGTTGACAGCACCTTCTTGTTGAAAGCGGCCCAGGAGGTGCTGGGGAATAAGGTGATAGCAGTAACCGCGATCTCTGAGACCTATTCCTCTCATGAACTGGAATCTGCCCGATACATGGCGCAGGAGCTGGGAGTAAAGCATATTCTGATTCGTACCGCAGAATTAGCCAACGAGGATTTTGCCAGCAATCCAAAGGAACGCTGTTATTTTTGCAAGAGAGAGCTAATTTCCCAGTTGAATGATATAGCGAGAGGGCATAATCTAAACTACGTTCTGGACGGCTCCAACTATGACGATCTGGCTGATTATCGGCCGGGCATGAAGGCTGTGGGTGAGCTCGGCGCACGCAGCCCGCTCAAGGAATCGCTCCTCACCAAGAACGATATTCGATCGCTTTCCAGGCAGATGAACTTGTCTACCTGGAATAAGCCCTCTCTTGCCTGCCTGGCTTCAAGGATTCCCTACGGCGACCGGATAACTAGCGAGAAACTGATAATGATTGACCAGGCGGAGGCATTCTTGCGAAATTTAGGGGTAGGACAGTTGAGGGTAAGACACCACGAAACCATCGCCCGCATCGAGGTGCTGCCGGAGGATATTCCCCTCTTGCTACTACTGCGAGAGAAGATTAGTGCCCGGTTCAAGGAAATAGGATATACCTTTATAACTCTTGATTTACAGGGCTATCGCATGGGAAGCATGAATGAGCCACTTAAGGAGAGAGCAGCTTGAAGATCGCTTATTTTGACTGCTTTTCCGGTATCAGCGGGGACATGATACTGGGGGCACTGATCGATCTCGGTCTGGGGGTTGTCGAGTTAAGGGCCGAACTCGATAAACTCTCCCTTGGTCATTACGAGCTTGAAGTGGAGAAAGTAGCAAAGCAAGGTATTCAGGGCACAAAAGTGAACGTCATCTTGGGCAAAGAGGACGTCACCCGCAGCCTGGAAGATATCCTCACGATAATTAGGGAGAGCGCATTGGCCGAGGAGGTTAAAGGGCTGGCGAGGAAGATATTTGTTAGATTGGCTCAAGCCGAAGCCAGGATACATCAACAGGATATCAACGAGGTGCATTTTCACGAGCTCGGTGGACTGGACGCTATTATTGATATCGTTGGTGCGGTTGCCGGCATGAAGCTGCTGGGCATTGATGCTGTTTATGGATCGCGGTTGCACCTCGGTCGCGGCTTCGTGAAGTGTTGCCATGGTAGGCTTCCGGTTCCTGCCCCGGCCACCCTGGAACTGACAAAAGGGGTGCCCGTTTATGGGGGCGATATTGACGCTGAGCTGGTGACGCCCACCGGGGCGGCGATCATCACCACGTTAGCCCAGGGTTTTGGCGAATTGCCCGAAATGAAGGTCGAGAAGATAGGCTACGGGGCGGGCCAAAGAAACCTCCCGATACCCAACCTGCTGCGGGTTCTCATCGGGGAACGAGCAAACCACAGAGTTCACAGAGACCACCGACCCGTAGTCGGGGTCGTCCCTGACCCCGACGTGCTCTGTGGCTATGATGAAGATACCGTTACGGTGATAGAAACCAATATCGACGATATGAACCCCGAGTTTTATGAGCACATTATGTCCCGACTATTTCAAAGCGGTGCGCTGGATGTATTTCTCACGCCGGTGCAGATGAAACAAGTAAGGCCGGCTGCTTTACTTTCCGTTGTAGTGGCCGCGGAAAACCTGCGCCCTGTCCTGGAGGTGCTCTTCAGGGAAACTACTACCCTGGGGGTGAGAACCTACCAGACCAAGAGATATAAATTGCCCAGGGAAGAGATAGCGGTAGAGACAGAATATGGCGAGGTGCGGGTTAAACTGGGCAGATTGAGGGGGGAGGTGGTAAATCTTGCCCCGGAATATAGGGACTGCAGGCGTCTGGCGGATGAGGGACATATTCCCATTAAACAGGTTTACGAAGCAGCTAGGCGAGTTTTCATCGAAACTCAAAACTCAAAACTCGGAGGGGGGAGTCCCCGAAACTCAAAACTCAAAACTCAGAACTCAGGGCAAGGAGAGTGCCAGATTGAAGACCAACGAGATATTGCATAAGCTTAAGAGCGGTGAGATCACTATCGCGGCGGCAGAGGAACTTCTGGAGAGAACCGCCTTTGAGAGGATGAAGCTGAGATTCGTGGAAAACCTTGCCCGGTTAGATGTATTTCGCGACCGCAGAGCGGGCATCCCGGAGGTCATCCTGGCTGAGGGTAAGAAGCCGGAATGGGTAGCCAAACTTCTCCTGGTGATGGTTGAGGAACGGGGTAGGGCGATGGCCACTCGGGTTGATGAGGGGTGTCTCCAGAAGATAAGAGAGGTTGCGCCATCGGAGTATCGTATCCAGGTATATGACGAAGCGCGGATAGTTACGGTAAGCGAACCGGGCTTTGAGGTTGCCCGCACCGGGGGTAAGGTAGGGCTGATAGCGGCCGGAACCGCCGACATATCCGTAGCGGAGGAGGTACGTGTTACCGCTGAGCAGATGGGGTGTGAAGTTCACAGTGCCTACGATGTAGGCATAGCCGGGCCTCACCGCGTCCTCACTCCGCTTGAGGAGATGCTGGGCAAAGGAGTAGATGTGATTGTGGTGGTTGCGGGAATGGACGCTGTCCTTCCCATCACGGTCAAAGGTCTGGTAGATCTTCCGGTTATCGGCGTGCCTACTTCGGTGGGATACGGGATAGGGGCGAAGGGTATCGCACCTTTACTCACCATGCTTCAATCCTGCTCGCCCGGTCTGGGGGTGGTCAACATAGATAACGGTTTCGGGGCCGGTGCACTGGCGGCCTTGATTGCCAACCGGGTGGGTCGTGCGAGGAGCCGCGATCGTTGAGGACAGACATGTAGCCGATCTTCCAGATTTGATTTTCAGCGGATGTTCCAGCACGTATCTGTGAAAATCATCGAACCAGATACGAAATTGCCCTTTCAATCCTTACGAAATCCATCATGTAGTCATGTATTCCCGAATCTGGCGAGCCCCTCGAAATGGAACATCCGTTTCAGACTTCCACTGGCAGATAGACCGGGAGGAAGAACTGAGGGCACGGTTCTCTGGCTCCTACTGCATTCGCTCCAGCCGCACCGACCTGGATGAAAAGGAACTGTGGTCCCTTTATATGATGCTCAACCAGATGGAAGATTCTTTAAGAAATAATCAATATACTCAAGCGTGGGTTGCAAGTTTGTTGTGTAGTGCTAGCTGTTGGCCACATTACCATTAACAGGGATCGTTTCTCAGGTAGAAGCAAGCAGTCCCTATTTCGTACCAGTCAGAACGTTCTCGCGAACTGTAAACGATCCCCCGCACGGAAGATTCAACCTAGTAGTATACGCCCAGAAGCGTATGTCGGATGGTAACACCTACTGTGTTTCACCCAGTGAACTTTCACGTGGTAAATGCTTCCTAAAAATTATCCTTCGCCAATCCTTATAGCAATAAATCCCTTGAAAGACGGATCCGCCTAGAAGCCCGAAAAATATCTCCTGAGGAAGGAACAGGTGAAAATTCCTCACCATCCCGATAATTATCACCCCCGAACAGATAAGCCAGTGGTGCAGGTGTAGTCTGTGCCTTCCGATAGGGATCATGATCGATCTCACCCTGCCCTGCACCCCCTCAATCCCGCCACCCCCATATTTGGCGATCAAAAAACCGGCAATCCAGCTTACCACAGCAAGATAACTAACGACTATTGCCACCGTGAGCAGGAGTATCACGCCAGCAAATCTCCTCTTCATCTGAAATGTATTATATCCTTTCGAACCAGGGTTGGCAAGTGTGCGAAATCGTTGTTCGGCCGGCCCCGGTACTTTGTAATTTCATTTATCCGGCCTTCCCCCATTCATTGTGCGAGTTTGATGAATCAAACCCCTACACACATCTGGAAAATCGCAGCACCTCGGCAAAGTTGTTGATCTTCACCAGGTTATTGGTTTCCAGAGAGCCGTCATAGGTGAGATTAATCCATGGCTTGCCGTATTTGGCGCTGATGTTTTCGGACATGGCAGCCACGATCCCGCCGGGCATACAGCCGTGTGGCATCACCGAGACCACCCCGGCGAAGGAGGAATTCTCCATCCATTCGATCCCGGTCCCGGTGCTGAGGACCGCCTCGCTGCCGCATCTCGGGGAGAGGTGTGGTTTGGTGAAGGAGAGAATCTCTCTTATCGTGGGCTCCTCAATGTCGAGGAAGGGGGCAAACTTGTCCAGCACCGACTTCTCATCATGATTCTGTATCAATCGATTAAAGTAACCCTTGATTATCTTGACGATTCGTCTATCCTTGACCCCATCCTCGATGTTCCTGAGCGAAAGGTACTTGATCCATTCCCCGAATGGAGAGACAACGACTTCGAGTCCGGCATCCTCACAGGTCCGCACCAGGTTGCTGTTACTGAAGTCATTGCTCCGCAGGAAAATCTCACCGTTAATTCCCACCAGCGGTCGGCGGGGCTGGTCGTGGTCAATAAGGGCTCGGAACCCTGGCACGGACTCAATCAAGATATCATCGAATGATTGCCGGCGGCGAATACGGTCGGCGATCCTGCCGGATAACTCTTCGAAGAGGGCATCCGTGGTGCCCCTGGTTTTCTCGTACGGGCGG
>QLUL01000259.1 GCA_018725425.1 Chloroflexota bacterium | reverse complement strand
CTGTTCCTGTAGCGCGGGGGCTTGTCCCCCGCCGACCGTTTGCCGAGGATAAACCTCGGCGCTACCTCTTCTTCATCGCTCGCTAACCTTGAACCGTGAACCCTGGAACCTTGAACCTGAGTAGTTAAGCAGGGCGAAAGTCCAGGATTTCAAGCTCAAGTGACTCCCGTCCATTCCAGTTGTTCAGCTTCAGATTGAAGACGATGTCGATACGAGACAGGGTATCACCATCGTGATTGATGCCAAAGCCGATGGCATTCCAGACCACCCCCCCATCATTCAGCCTGAACTTCAGATGTTCGCCATCACTGCCGACCCGACGGAAGTCCACCACCTTCACCCCCCGGCTGAGAAAGGTGGGGGCAGGATTAGCCTTGCCAAAGGGCTCCAATCTGGTGATCAATGTGAGGGTCTCTCCGCCTAGGCCGGCAAGCTCGACCTCAGCGTCGATATTTATAGACGGCTGAAGCTCAACATCGGCAAGCTTGTCCCTTGCTATCTCCAGAAGCCTCTGCCGCAATCTCTCGACATTCTCATTAGGAACCGTAAATCCCGCCGCTTGAGCGTGCCCACCGAAGTGCGAGAGGATGTCCCGGCACTCCCAGAGCGCGGCAACGATGTTGAACTCGGGGATTGAGCGCGCACTTCCCCTGCTCTCCTTTTCTCTGACCTCCAGGATCAGCGTCGGGCGATAGTACTTGTCGGTCAGCTTCCCCGCCACCAACCCATTCACTCCAGCATGGAACTCCTCATCGGCCACCATCAGGAGCGGTGTGTCCTCACCGATGGGTGAGAGCTTCGCCTCAGCCAGAGACATGAGATGGCTGGTGAGCCGCTGACGCTCGACGTTCCTCGTCTCGAGAAGCTCGGCGCCCTGCCGGGCCTGCTCGGGCGAATCAGCATTCAAGAGATCGTAGCTTACTGAGGCATGGTCGAGTCTCCCCGCAGCATTGAGGCGAGGAGCCAGCATGAAGGAGATGCTCTCGGCATCGATCCGGCCCATTTCGAGTCCGGCGCATCTTATCAGCTCCCTGATTCCCGGGCGACTGGTTGCGTTGAGAACCTCCAGGCCTCGCCTGACCAGATAACGATTCTCCGCCAGAAGTGGCACCAGATCGGCGACTGTGCCCAGGGCCACCAGATCGAGAAACCCATCTGCCTGGTCGTCCCTGCCAGTTGCCCGCAGTAGCGCCTGAAGGAGCTTGAAGGCAACTCCAACCCCCGCCAGCTCCCGGAAGGGATAGCTGGAATCGTCCCGTTTAGGATTGACCACCGCCAGGGCCGTCGGAATGGGGCCGGTAACCTCATGATGATCGGTGATGATAAGGTCGAGCCCCATCTCCCGCGCCTGCAGCGCTTCCGCATTGGCGGTGATGCCGCAGTCAACGGTGATCACCAAACTCACCCCTTGCTGATGCAGTTTCTGCAGTGCCGGCATATTGAGGCCGTGCCCCTCTTCCACTCGATGAGGAATATAAGGAATGACCCGGCCCCCTATCATCTCCAGCCCCTGCACCAGAAGGGTGGTTGCCGTGACCCCGTCGACATCGAAATCCCCGAAAACGGCGATGGTTCGGCCGCCGAGGATAGCGCGCATGATTCCGGCCACCGCCTTGCCTATTTCGGGGAGCAAAGCGGAATCGTTCTCCATCCGCTTATCAGCGGCGAGGAACATCTCGACATCGGAAGGGTCGCTGATACCCCGGTTGTAGAGCAACTGAGCCAGAAGGGGTGGACCCGAGTAGGCCGTGTCCGTGCTACGTTGACCGTGTCCGGACACGGTCAACGGATCCCGGTCACGACTTGGGAGACTGTTCCATTTCATTCTAAACCTCGCGGAAGTCTCCCTCAACCGTGCCTTCCTCGCCTTCACTGGGCGGCTCCGGCTTCGCCGCTTCTCCTGTCTGCTGGTAGACCGCGGCACCGACCTTCTGCAGAGCTTCAGAGAGTCCCTGGGCGGTGCTCTTTAGATAACCAACATCACTTCCGGAGA
>QLUL01000258.1 GCA_018725425.1 Chloroflexota bacterium | reverse complement strand
GCAGGGTTCGCTCCTCAATGTTGGTCAGAATGCAGCGGTAGCGCTTGTTCAGGTATAGCTCGTCAATGCCCAGGATGCGGGGCGTCTCGAAGCGGTGCCAGCGCCCCAGGAACTCGGCGCGGGCGTTGAAGATGTCGCGCACCGTCTTCTCGTCCAGGCCGGTCTGTGCCGCCACAAAGGTGTAGGGGTGGTTGAAGGATTCCTTCTCCACGTACTCATGCAGCCGCAGTGTCATACGGAATCCGTCCACCATCTCCGGTAGCTGGGGCCTGAATGTTGTCTTGCAGGCCCGGCAGGTGTATCGGCGGCGGACCACCCAGAGAGTGACCCGCTTGCCGTGGATGGGCAGATCACGATAGGGAACGTCACGCTTGCCGAACCGTACGAACTCACCCTGCACGCCGCATTCCTCGCAGGCGATGGGATCGGGCACGTCCACCTGGAAGTGCATTTCGTCGTCGGTTGATTTGCAGCCCAGTACTTGGTATTGCGGCAGGTGAAGGATGTTGTCGGGAAGTTCGGTCATGGTGTTGTATAGGCGTAGGTGTCAGTCAGATCCATCCGGCTCGGCATTGGTGTTTGCTTTTTTACCCAACAAGCTGCTGGAAACGAAAAGTAAGGCACCGAGGACAATTGCAATATCAGCCAGGTTGAAGGCCGGCCAATGCCAGTCTCGCCAATAGAAATCAAAGGAATCCACAACATAGCCGCGAAAGACCCGGTCAATCAGGTTGCCCATGGCGCCACCGAGGATAAGACTGTAAGCGATGGCTTCTCCTTTATGACGATTTTCAAGGATCAGCTTGATCAGAAAAATCGAGACCACTACCGCGATTCCGATAAAAAAGTAGCGCTGCCAGCCTCCACCATTCGCAAAAAGACTGAATGCGGCACCGGTGTTCCATAGGTGCACCCAGTTAAAGAACGGGGTCACCGAAACATACTCGCCATAGGCCATTGATTGCTGCACCAGCCACTTTACAGCCTGATCAGACGCTGCCAGCAGGCCCGATATGGACAATAGGGCATACGGCGAGAGCTTTTTGCCAATAATGAGCATTATTTAACCCTTCAACGCCAGAATGCGTCTGGCACCGTTAAGTACAATGACCCCCGCGATGGTGCCGATAATCAGATCCGGATAATTGGACCCGGTCCACGCGACCAGGGCGCCGGCGGTGATGACCCCCAGGTTGATCACCACGTCGTTGGCCGAAAATATCCAGCTAGCCTTCATATGAGCTCCGCCCCCTCGATGTTTGGATACCATCAGCAGACAGGCGGTATTGGCAATCAATGCGACGAATGCGATGGCTATCATCACCAGCCATTCAGGCTCACTACCGAATACAAAGCGCCTCACGACCTCTACGAGTACGCCAACAGCCAAAACCAGTTGGACCACACCAGCAACGTGCGCAACACGGACCTGCCTTTTCACGCTATGCCCAACCGCATAAAGAGCGAGTCCGTACACTGCCGCATCAGCAAAATTGTCCAGGGACTCTGCAATGAGGCCAGTTGACTGAGCCATCAGACCGGCAGTCATTTCCACCACGAACAGAAGTGCATTGATGCCGAGCAACCAGCGCAGGGTCCCGGATTCTTGCTTAGCAGAAGCTGCCGAAAACTCGGCGGCCTTGATGGTCTCCGGATTTGCAGCGACGGTTTCCTGAAGCGAGGCGCCTAGCCCCAAGGTCTTCAGTTTCGAGGTGACGGGCTCGACCTCGCCGTCATGCACGACCTTCAGCCGGCGGTTCGACAAGTCGAAGGACAGCGCCCGAATCTCCTCAAAGCCGTTCAGGGCTAGGCGAATCATTCGTTCTTCTGATGGACAGTCCATCTTCGGCACGGCATAAACACTGACCCATCTCCCTGGCGCCTCGGAGGAGGCCTGTATATCGGTATCCGCTGCGGACGTTGCATCACCGCCACAGGCGCCACCACAGGATTTGCTCATGATACGACTCCACTTGAACAATGTTGTGGTACCATTTTAAACTATAAAGCTAC
>QLUL01000257.1 GCA_018725425.1 Chloroflexota bacterium | reverse complement strand
GCGCCTAACCTGCGGTTCAACTCGGACGTGCCTTCGGCACGCCGGTTAACCTCTACGTTAGGCCTCGGTTTGGCTTCCGTACTCGAAACCCTCGGGCTCCGGCGGCGCTACTCGGCTCCCGTACTCCACCCCAACACTCCGGCGACACTGCCCGGTTGCTGGCCTGCTGCTCCCCGGTCTGTCCACCGCCCAGCACACTGCGCTTGCCTTCCTGCAAGTCCTCGGCCATAATCTCCGGCAACGCCGCAGCGTTCCAAGGCCACAGCACCCTGTCCCACAGCGCCTAACCTGCGGTTCAACTCGGACGTGCCTTCGGCACGCCGGTTAACCTCAACGTTAGGCATCATGAAAAGCCGCTGCAAGATGCTCATTGTTATTTGCTGAAAACGTAAAAAGGGTAGTCATGACTAACAAAATTGAGCTGCCAAAGGGCTGGGAGTGGGATGGGAAGTTTCTAAAAAACTCCTCAAACAATAAGTGGGCGTTTGATGGGAAGAAGTTCAAACCTTATTCTGGCGCAAGCTCATCAAATACATGGGAATATAATGGAAAATATATTCAACCATATAGCGGGGCCAATTCTTCAAACAAATGGGAAGTTACGTCCACGCAGGTAAAGCCATACTCTGGCGCCAACTCAAACAATACATACGAGCGTAACAAACAACCTATCGCAGTCATCATTGCGAAAGTCATTGGTCTGTTTTAGCAATGAATATCTGCCGCCGAAAGCGGCGGAATATTGACAACAAAATCTAGGCTCATTTTATGCAAGTCCACAGAAGTTTGAAAAGGGGAATTTAATGTTTGAACCAAACATTGGAAACAGCGTGTTTCCTGGGTTTAATGACAACCAAGGAATTATGCTTTGCGGCTACGAATGGGGCTTCAGCAAGAACGACCAAGACTATTTACAAACCAATGAGCAGAAACGAAGCGATGCTCCTCACGTGTTCTCAAATAAAGCCGCCGAATACGGCGAAATTGCAAATAATTGGAAATACGACAACACAATCATCTATTGGTTTGATCTTTTTGGGCACAAGTTGAGCCGGAGGGAGACTGGCGGAAACTTCGAGAAATGCATTCTTCAAACTAACTGGTGCGACACAATAAACAACAAAATAGAGGGCGATTATTGGTCGAAATTGTTAGACCCCAGCCAAGTAGACAATTTTATCGCCCACATCGAAATGTTTAAACCGCGATTAATTTTCTTCTTCGGATCGAAAATCATAAAAATATTGCAGAGCGATAAAGTGCTACCAAGATTTATGGGGGCCATGGGAGCCGTAACAGAACCTTTATATTTCCGCACAAAACCATTTGATGGGCGAATTTTTAATGTCGGCTTCCAAAGTTTTGAAAAATGTAAAACAGTGTGTTTTCCTCACCCAAGTGGTTCGCGTGGCCTTAGTCATGATTACATCAAACTATTTTCCACAGAAATTGATAATCTTTTGCTGGAATTCAAAGAAATTAAGCGCGTACAATAACACTTTGGTGCCGACGCCAAACTTGGCAGTCGAGAGAGACTGCGCAAAAGCGCGTAGCCCCTCACTTTTACCCTGAATCCGTGATCTCACACAAAAAATAGTGCCTATTCCCCATTGAAATCAACATCCTAGTCTCCATGTGGGCTTCACCCTGAAGGTGAAGCCCAGCCCCAGCCATAATCTCCGGCAGCGCCGCAGCGCTCCAAGGCCGCAGCACCCTTCCCCACAGCGCCTAACCTGCGGTTCAACTCGGACGTGCCTTCGGCCCGCCGGTTAACCTCTACGTTAGGCCTCGCTCTTGCTTCTGCCGCTCCACCTCCGCGTGCTCCGGCGGCGCTTCACGGTTGCTGGCCTGCTGCTCCCCGGTCTGTCCACCGCCCGGCACATGGAGCTTGCTTTCCTGCAAGGCCCCGGCCATAATCTCCGGCAGCGCCGCAGCGTTCCAAGGCCGCAGCACCCTGCACCACAGCGCCTAACCTGCGGTTCAACTCGGACGTGCCTTCGGCACGCCGGTTAACCTCAACGTTAGG
>QLUL01000256.1 GCA_018725425.1 Chloroflexota bacterium | reverse complement strand
GCACCACCAGGGAGGTGTTGGGGGTGGGGGTGCCGCAGGTCACTGCAACTATGGACTGTGCGGCAGCTCGGGACGATTACTTCCGGGAGACAGGTCGGTACGTCCCGATAATCACCGATGGCGGCATCCGCACCGGGGGTGATCTCTGCAAAGCATTTGCCTGTGGGGCCGATGCGGTGATGCTGGGCTCGATTCTGGCGCAGACTGCCGAGGCTCCTGGAAAGGGCAGCCACTGGGGCATGGCGATGCCACATGGGGCGCTGCCGAGGGGAACGCGGGTTAGGGTGCCGCAGAACAGTACCCTGCAACTGACCCTCTGTGGCCCCACTACGGTTACTGACGGAACTCAAAACCTGGTAGGGGCGCTGCGCACCGCCATGGGTGTCTGCGGAGTCCGCACCATCAAGGAAATGCACGGAGTCGAGATAGTAGTTGCCCCGGCGATAAAGAGCGAGGGGAAGCAGTTACAGTTGCTTCAAGGTCATCCATAGCAAGCTTCGTTCCGAATCTGGGGGTGATCCGATGCACGAGGCTATGCTCTATGAAAAGCTGCCCAGTCTGGCGGTTCGCTGCCACGTTTGCCAGTGGCGCTGTGTCATCAAATCGGGAAAGAGCGGCGTCTGCCGCATGCGTCACAATCGTGATGGCATCCTCGAAGTTCTCAACTATGGTCAAGTCTCCTCAATGGCCGCAGACCCTATCGAGAAAAAGCCGCTGTTTCACTTCCATCCCGCAAGCCAGGCCTTCTCTCTCGGTGGCTGGGGCTGCAACTTTCGGTGCAGGCATTGCCAGAACTGGCAGATATCACACCAAGAGAGTCGGCAGTCAAAACGAGTCAAGGGTCGGGAGTCAAGAGTCGAGAGTTGGGGGTACGGGGCGGAGGACTCCAGACTCCAGACTCCAGACTCCAGACTCGTGAGTATCCCCCCGGAAAAGGCCATCAGACTGACCAAGCAGCACAATTGCGATGGCATCGCCTGGACGTACAACGAGCCCTGTATCTGGCTGGAATATACCCTGGATTCGGCCAGGCTGGCGAAAGAGGAGAAACTCTATACCGTCTACGTAACCAATGGATTCTTCACCGAGGAGGCCCTGGACACCATGGGACCCTATCTCGATGCCTGGAGAGTTGACCTTAAAGGCTTCAGCGATTCCCTCTATCAGGGGCTAGCCAGGGTAATCAGGTGGAGAAAGATACTTGATATAGCCAGGCGAGCTAAGGATAAATGGGGGATGCATGTTGAGGTGGTCACCAACATCATCCCCACTCTGAATGATGATGATGAGCAGCTAGAGGGAATCGCCAACTGGATCCGGGACGAGCTCGGAGAGCTCACGCCGTGGCACATTACTCGATTCTACCCTCATTACGAAATGCGACACCTCCCTCTCACTCCGATCTCCACCATCGAGCGGGCCTATGAGATCGGCCGGAGTGCGGGGCTCCGCTTCATCTATGTGGGCAACATACCGGGGCACGCGGGCGAGAGCACCATCTGTTACTCCTGTGACAAGCTGGTAGTGGAGCGCATGGGCTATCATACCAGGGTGCTGGGCCTCAATGGCTCAAGGTGCCTCTTTTGCAGCGCGGAGCTCAATTTCAGGAGATAGAGTGGGATGGACAGGAATCCGATTGTAGCCGGGAAATTCTATCCGGGAACAGCCGCCTCTCTTCAGGCTGAGATAGAAGGGCTGATCGCTGCCGATGTTGCGAAGGAACGGGTAATAGGCCTGGTTGCTCCTCATGCAGGGTATGTCTATTCCGGCGCGGTGGCCGGGGCTACCTTTTCCCGGGTAGAATTCAAGGATACCTTCGTGGTCCTGGGACCCAGCCATACCGGAAGAGGAGCTGCCTTCAGTATCATGACTGAGGGCTCCTGGAAGACGCCCCTCGGTGAGGTCAAGATTGATTCATCACTTGGCAAGCAAATTCTGCACCGATCCGACTATCTTCGTGAGAACACCGCGGCGCACCTTTATGAGCATTCCATCGAGGTGCAGTTGCCCTTCTTGCAGTATTTCAAGAGGGATGTCATGA
>QLUL01000255.1 GCA_018725425.1 Chloroflexota bacterium | reverse complement strand
AACAAGGCGCTGCACCTGACCCCCAGAGCGTCGGCGATTTGCGAGTCTTGTTTTGATAGCTGGGGTCTTGTAGTAGTCAAGGGCTTGTCGGCATATCACTCTGGTGGCAGGTGAGCTTGGTCGTTATGCGGCACGTGCTCGAGGTGAATACCGTGTTGGTCTATGAAGGGGAATATCATGGTCAATGAGCAAGCTCATATGCTACTGGTGAGCCGTGCGCGCATCACTGGAGACTTGAGAAGTGACGTGGCGCGTGCGGTAGAAGTCATTGGGGGGTGGGAGTGGCTGAGTGGTGCCGAGACTGTGCTTGTCAAACCCAACTACAACTCGGCTCATCCTCCTCCTGGCAGTACCGCTACTGATTTCCTGCGCGCAGTCTTGTTACTTCTACGTGAGCACGGGGCTGAGAAACTGATTGTGGGTGAGTCCACATCACAGCTCAATCACCGAAAGGTCATGGAGCAGGCAGGTGTGTTCCATGTCACTCAGGAATTGGATGTTCCCGTTGTCGTCTTCGATGAGGATGGCTGGGAGAACGTGACAGTCGGCGGGCAGTATCTCAAGCGGGTTAAACTTACCCGAACTCTGCGCCGCGTGGATCGGGTGGTGTACCTGTGCTGCCCCAAGGCACATCATGCAGCACAGTTCACTGGCAGTCTGAAGCTGGGAATGGGTTTTGTCAGCAATTGGCGGCGCACATTGTGGCACTTTCGTCACTTGCAGGAGAAGATCGCTGATCTGAATCTGGTTCTGAAACCTGACTTGATTGTGGCAGACATGCGGCGCACCTTTATAGCCGGAGGTCCAGCCACTGGGGAGTTGCGTGAGCCGGATCTGCTCTTGGCATCACGAAATCGGGTGGCCATTGATGTGGAAGCTATCAGGATCATCCAAAGCTTTCCGGGGCACAGTTTGCCAGATGAAGCTGGAACAGTCACACAGATTGCACGAGCAACCGAGCTGGGTCTTGGGCCAGGTGAAGGGATGACCTATCAGAGCGTTGAGGTGTAGATCTGCCAGAGGGGTCTTAGTTGGCAAAGTGTGCTGCATAACAACTCGCTGAAGCCGACCGGGGATGCGCGCCGAGTTGAAGTCGAGTAGGCTGATCCCTGGCGGCTGAGATCGAGGCCGTTAGGCCAATAGCCATGAGCACTATTCTTCACGTTGCAAAACGGGAACAGTGGGAGAAAGCCAAGGCGACGGGGAGCTACCAGGCCGACACCCTGAAGTCGCAGGGATTCATTCATTGTTCCAAACCTGACCAGGTCATTCGTGTGGCCAACTTTCTCTTCTGTGGGCAAACCGATCTGGTTCTGCTGTGTATTGATAGTCGAAAAGTTGGGGCTGATATCCGAGATGAAAATCTCGAGGGCGGCGATAATCTATTTCCCCATATATACGGCCCCTTGAACATTGACGCTGTGATAAAAGTTCTCGACTTCCAGCCTCAGGCCAACGGGACCTTTGTGTTGCCTAAAGCCCTGAGAGAAATGGCTGAGGAGCAACAAACCTGACCAGCTTGGATGGTCTAACAAATCGCTGTGCCTGCCCCAAACCCCTTAACTGATAAAGCGTGGATAAGGCACAAAACTTTAATAGAGTATGACCTATGAAAAAGCCAAACGAGTTTTGGGCAGGTAAGCTTGAGAGTCCGGTGAAATAGAATGATAAAAAAGAGGTTACCACTTCAAACGGAAAGACTTCTCCTGCGATCATTTGAATTATCTGATGCACCTCGAGTAAAAGAATTAGCGGGAGATAAGGCTATTGCTGACACAACATTGAATATCCCTCACCCATACGAAGATGGAATGGCAGAAGAGTGGATATCCACCCATCAGCCTAAATTTGAAGCTGGAGAAGCGGTAAATTATGCAATTATCTTGAAATCTACACAAGAATTAATCGGAGCAATAAGCTTAGCGATTAACAAGGGATTTAACAGAGCAGAATTAGGTTTCTGGATAGGGAAGGAATATTGGAACAAAGGCTATTGCACCGAAGCCGCCAAGGCTATGGTTGAATGTGGATTTAACAAATTAGATTTAC
>QLUL01000254.1 GCA_018725425.1 Chloroflexota bacterium | reverse complement strand
CGGTTGACAATCATCCCTTGACAAGACGCCGCATAAGTGGTAGATTATAGATAGGATTAGCACTCTAAAGGGGAGAGTGCTAAGAGCCTATCGTGGTGCGATATGCTGACTGAAAGAAGGGGTAGAATACTTCGCAGCCTGATTCAGGAATACACCTCCACAGCCAATCCCGTCTCTTCCGAGATCGTGGCGCGCAACTGCGGCCTGGGGGTGAGCGCGGCAACTATCCGCAATGAGATGGCCCAACTCGAGGAGGAGGGATACGTGGTTCAGCCGCATACCTCCGCCGGACGCGTTCCTTCGCCCAAAGGATACCGCTACTATGTGGAAACCCTGCTGGAGGAGTGGGAGCTTGCCCGGGCCGAGCAGGAATTCATCCGTCATCAGTTCGATCAGGCAAGGAAGGAGATCGAAGGGTGGGTGCACCTTACGGCTTCCGTTCTCTCCCGGATGTTGCACAGCGTGGCGATTGTTACCTTTCCTCGCGTGGCAGAGCCGCGACTCAAGCTTGTTGAGCTTATATCGATCAGGGAGTTTCTGGCGCTGCTCCTGCTTATCTTCAGGGATGCCAGGCTCAGGCAGCGAACGGTGTCCTTCGATGAGGTCATGTCGCAGGAGGAGCTAAATGCCATCTCGCGGCGGCTTACCGCTGCTTGTGAGGGTTTAACCGGTACTGAGATCAGATCCAGAGCGGATGAGTTTACTGCGGCTGAAGGGCGGGTGACGGAGACCTTGCTTGAGGTGATGGAGGAGGAAGGCGGGGAGGGGTTGGGAGAACCGTATTTTGAGGGGTTATCTAGAATCCTGAGCCAGCCTGAATTTGCCACGACTGAGAGGGCGATGCTGCTTATGGAGCTGCTTGAGGAACGAAAGGCGCTGAGAGCCATTTTGTCGCAAGCCCTTGGGGATGAGAGCCTGCAGGTGTTCATCGGGGGCGAGACGCCGGGGCCGGTGATGCATGATTTCTCGGTAGTCATGGGCCAATATGGTCTGACGGGACAGGCAATCGGCGTTATCGGGGTCATCGGGCCGACGCGGATGCCCTATGAGAGGGCCTTCTCGGCAGTGCACTTTCTCTCCGGCACCATGAGTGAGCTGATGGGCGAGATATATGGGTGAGCTAGTTATACGACATTTCTCATTGAAAAATGAAAAGTGCAAATTGAAAAATGCAAAATGAGCTATCGGAGCGGTTATTAGATTTCGCAGCAGACATCATTAAATTAATCGTCAGACTCAAAAAAACTGCTGAAGGTCGTCATATTGGCGGACAATTAATGCGATCGGCAGCATCTGCCGGTGCAAATTATGAAGAAGCATGTGGTGCTGAAAGTCGTGCTGATTTTATTCACAAGCTACAAATTGTGTTAAAAGAACTCCGAGAATCATTTTATTGGTTATGTTTAATCAAAAAAGTAAATCTTATTTCAGATACAGATGTTGAGCCAATATTACAAGAAGCCAAAGAATTGGCTAATATCATTGGCAAATCAATAGTTACAGCAAAAAAGAAATAATTTTGCAATTTGCATTTTAATATTTTCATTTTTCATATGGGTTTGTGATTACCGCCTATCCCCTTGACACGAAGCCAAAAGGAGAAGTGGTATGGCGACAGTAGTGACAAAAGCGACCGAGGATTTGGTCAGCAAATGTGTTGCAGTAGCGACAGACGTGTTGAGACTGCCAACGGAGCATGTCTGGCTGGACTACGATAAGGAGGCTGATGTCTTATACTTTAACTTTAGAAAGCCAAGCCATGCGGATGACTCTGAGCTCACGGACGATGATATGATAATTAGATATGAGAAAGGAGAAATTGTGGGGATCACCATACTCAATGCAAGCAGGAGAAAGATGGGATATGGGCTATAAGGAGGTGATCTGGTGACCGATGAGGAGAAGGAAATAGGGGCACCGGTTGAGGGGGGGGGCCAGACGATATTAAACGATGTAGAGTCTCTCAGGGAAGCGCTCTCTGAAGAGAAGGAAAAGGCCGAGAAGTATCTGGCCAACTGGCAGAGGGCGCAGGCTGACTTCATCAATTTCA
>QLUL01000253.1 GCA_018725425.1 Chloroflexota bacterium | reverse complement strand
CTAGAGGAGAGTGCGATGCCGGATAAGACTGTTCTGGTTTGCCAGGGGACAGGTTGCGTGTCCGCAGGAGCCGAGCAAATTCACATATCGTTGGAAAGAGAGATAGCAGAGTTGGGTTTGGGAGGGGACGTTCAGGTTAAGCGTACCGGTTGTCACGGCTTCTGCCAGCAAGGCCCGCTTGCAATCATCGAACCCCAAGGAGTCTTTTACGCAATGGTCAAGGTCGAGGATACACCGGATATTGCTCAGTCGCTCTTGCCGCAGGGACAGCTTGTAGAGCGGCTGTTCTACCGTGAGCCGGTTACAAACAGACCGATATCTCATCACCGTGACATTGCTTTTTACAGTAGCCAACAGCGAACCGTGCTCAAGAATTGTGGATATATCGATCCCGAGGAGATTGACGACTATCTTGCCGTTGGTGGCTACGAGGCATTGCGCAAGACTCTCCTTGAAGTGTCGCCGGAGCAGGTTATTGACACGGTAAAGCGTTCCGGGTTGCGGGGTCTAGGTGGTGGCGGCTTCCCCACCGGGCAGAAGTGGGATTCCTGCCGCCGCGCCAGTCGAGAGTCGAGAGTCGAGAGTCGAGAGTCGGGAAGGGAGACTCCAGACTCCAGACTCCAGAGCGAAGCGTCTCCAGACTCGTATGTAGTCTGCAACGCCGATGAAGGCGACCCAGGGGCATTTCAGGACCGCTCGGTTCTAGAAGGGGATCCTCACTCGGTACTGGAGGGAATGATTATTGCAGGCTATGCCGTTGGTGCGAAAGAGGGCTATATTTATGTCCGGGCAGAGTATCCCCTGGCAGTGAAGCGGCTCGAGATCGCTATTGCTCAAGCAAGAGAAAGGGGATTCCTGGGGAAGAATATCCTGGGCAATGATTTTGATTTTGACATCAAGATCTTCCAGGGTGCCGGGGCTTTTGTTTGCGGCGAGTCTACCGCTCTGGTCCTCTCCCTTGAAGGTAAACGAGGGATGCCGAAGTCCCTTCCACGTCCCCGCACCACTGAGGTGGGATTATGGGATAAGCCTACTCTGCTTAACAATGTGAAGACCTTCGCCAGCATTCGCTGGATTATCACCCAGGGGGCGGACTGGTTTGCCGGCAAGGGTACCGAGAACAGCAAAGGCACCGCCATCTTTTCCCTGACCGGCAAGACGGCCAACTGCGGATTGATAGAGGTGCCTATGGGGATCAGTCTTCGTGAAATCATCTTTGATATCGGTGGAGGCATCCCCGGGGGCAAAGCCTTTAAAGCGGTGCAGACCGGCGGACCTTCGGGAGGATGTCTTCCGGCAGAACTCCTGGATATGCCGGTTGATTTCGATTCCCTCACCGATGCTGGTGCCATGATGGGCTCCGGCGGTATGGTGGTGGTGGACGAGGATACCTGCATGGTTGATCTCGCCCGTTATTTCCTGGACTTCACCCAAAAAGAGAGCTGCGGCCAATGTTCTTTATGCGTATTGGGAACCTTGCAGATGCTGAATATCCTCAACGCTATTACTGAAGGGAGGGGTCAACCGGAGGACATTGACCTGCTTATGGAGCTGGGTGAAGCAATCAAGATGGGCTCGATTTGCGGTCTGGGGCAGACCGCCCCAAACCCGGTGCTCACCACAGTCCGCTACTTCCGTGAGGAATATGAAGCGCATATCTATGAAAGGAAGTGCCCGGCTCGGGTATGCAAAGACCTTATCTCCTAACCCAGACAAGCTGGAATCAAAAAGTTTTCCATTTTGCGCAAGACTTCACTTTTAAGGGACTACCGTATCCTGCCGGATAAGTGCAAGGCTTGCCTGATCTGTCTTAGAGAGTGTCCCGTCCAGGCGATAACTGGCGGGAAGAAGCAAATCCATGTGATCGACCAGGATAAGTGCACCAGGTGTGGAGTATGCCTGGACGTTTGTCCGGAACGCTTCAGCGCGGTGGAATGCATCCCGGGACGACTGGATAAGGCTTTGCATTCCGCATAATTCTTGTGTTACCGGCTATGATTTAGTGGCTACGCTCACACCGTCGAACAATATCGCCGGGAAGGTTCCCATCATCGCCGGG
>QLUL01000252.1 GCA_018725425.1 Chloroflexota bacterium | reverse complement strand
ACGTGAATCATGGCTATCCCCTGAGCATTGAGCTCCCTCAGAAGGGTGAGCACCATTTCTCGCCCGGCCGGATCGAGTGAGGAAGTAGGTTCATCGAGGGCGATATACCTGGGGTTCATTGCCAGGACGTCGGCGATGGTTACCAGTCGCTTCTCTCCCCCAGAAAGGGTGTGAGGGTGACGCTGGGCGTACTTTCCCATTCCGACAGCATCGAGCGCTTCGGTGACCCTCTGCCTTATCTCCCGGGGGGGCAAACGCAGATTTTCCGGACCGAAGGCCACGTCGTCTTCCACAGTCATGCCTATGATTTGATTATCCGGATTCTGAAATACCATCCCCACCCGCTGGCGTATCTCTCCGGCAAGACTCGCATCCCTGGTGTTCATTCCATCTACCCACACGTTGCCCTCGGTAGGGAAGAGCAGTGCATTAAGGTGTTTTATGAGGGTGGTTTTCCCGCAGCCGGTCGGCCCGATAATCGCCACATACTCGCCCTCTTCTATCTCCAGGCTAATGGTTTTGAGCACCGGGGAATTTCCCCCGTCGTATATGTGAACCAGATGTTCTACTTTGATCATAAGCGTGGAGTCTGGAGTCTGGAGTCGAGAGTCCCCCACTTCCCCTCCTGCATCCTGTATCCTGTATCCTGCATCCTTCATCTTGTATCCTGCATCTTGTATCCTGTATCCTGTCTATCCTTTTAGCATCCCTCGCAGTTTGAGGGTGATGAACGTAGCGGCGATGATCTTGATGGCATCCCCGATGAGGAAGGGGACAACCCCGAGGGCAATGGCCCTTCTCAGGGGAAGGTCGGCAATCACTGAGAGTTGAAGCACCCCCAGAATGTATATCACGATGAGCCCGGCTACACATGCCATGGCGATCCAGAGGAAGCCCGGCTTCTTTCTCATCTCGACCAATCTGCCGGTCAGATAGCCTCCTCCGACGATGAATCCGATTAAATAGCCGCCGGTGGGCCCCAGGAGAACACCCAGGCCGCCGGCGCCGCCAGCAAAAACGGGCAGCCCGATCACCCCAACAAGGACGTAGATGAACTGGCTCAATGCCCCCAGTTTGCTCCCTAACAGCGCGCCCGATAAATGGACAAACAGCGTCTGCAGTGTTATAGGCACCAGCCCGATGGGGAGCGCAATAAACGCCCCGACCGCGGTCAGTGCCGCAAACATGGCGCTGAATACCATCCCTCGTGTTGATATTCCTGTGGTTGCCGTTGTCATTCTTGATACTCCTGTTCTAGTCGAGAGTCTGGAGTCCGGAGTCGAGAGTCCCCCACCTCCCCTCCTTTTTTAGTCGGGAGTCTGGAGTCCCTACACGCTATGCGCTACACGCTACACGCTAGTCCCCAACGTCCCCGGCGATGACCCTTTCGAGAACCCCGTTCGTCTTGCGCAGGATCAGCGCCCCGTCTCCGTCTATATCTATCGCCTCACCCTTCACCTCCTTTCCTCCACTGCTGATGCTCACCCGGGCGCCGATGGTGTTGCTGAGCGCCTTCCAGCGCACCCGAATGGGTTCAAAGCCGGATAGCTGGAAATCCTGGTAGAGCGATTCGAGCTGCGCCAGAATCTCCTGGACCAGCTTCACACGGGATACCTCTTTCCCACATTCCTCTCTCAGGGAGGTGGCTATCCCGGCGATCTCCTCGGGGAAGTGCGCCCTCCGGGTATTTACATTTATGCCTATCCCGATGACGATGTAGTTTATGCGGTCTATCTCGGCGCTCATCTCGGTGAGTATTCCGCCGATCTTCTTTCGCGCAACGATAACATCGTTGGGCCACTTCAACTGTGGTTTCAGTTCGGTGATCTGCTCTATCGCCTGAGCTGCCGCGACCCCGGCGATCAGAGGGAATCTCAGCGCTTCGGAGGGCTTGATGTCCGGTCGCAAGATTATCGAGAGGTATATCCCTCCGGGCGGCGATGTCCAGATCCTCCCCATCCTCCCCCGTCCCCCGGTTTGCGTTTCGGCAATGACCACTGTTCCTTCACGGGCCCCCTGCGCGGCGAGGGCTTTGGCCGCATCCTGCGTTGAAGCCACCTCTCGATGATATG
>QLUL01000251.1 GCA_018725425.1 Chloroflexota bacterium | reverse complement strand
ACCAGCCCCAGGCCAGGCCCAACATTCCCCAGAGTAGCCAGCACCGAAGAGAGCGCGGTGGTTTGATCCAGTCCAACAGCACTCATTATCAGGAAGCCAGCTACAAGGATAAAAAGATACAAAATGGCAAAGCCGGCAATTTCGGAGACAATTCCCGATGGCATGGCATCCCTTCCCAGCTTCAGGGGGATAACTGCTCGGGGATTGAAGGCCAGTAAGACCTGGCGATAGCCTAACTTGACCAGCGCCAGGATTCTGATGACCTTCAGTCCCCCTGCGGTAGAGCCGGCAGAAGCGCCGATCAGCATCAGGAGGAGGAGAACCGCTCTGGAGAACTCCGGCCAAGCGTTGAAATCGGTGGTGATGAAGCCGGTCGTTGTCATGATGGATATGGCTTGAAAGCCAGCGTAGCGCAGCGCTTCTCCTGCCGACAGGCCCATGCTTCTTACCAGGTCTATCCCGACCAAGAGGATGGCCCCGAAAAGGAAGGCGAAGTAAGCTCGGAGCTCAACGTTAGCGAAGAAGCGCTGCGGTCGGCGTTGCCACAAGAGAATGTAATACAATCCAAAGTTTACCCCGGCGGCTATCATAAAGAAGGCAACGATGCCTTCAATCACGGGATTAGCGTAGGCACCTATACTCAAGTCTCGATGCAGGAATCCTCCGGTCGACATGGTGCTGAAGGTGGTGACCAGCGCCCCGAAAAGTGACATTCCCGCAAGAAGGAGCAACAGGACCTGAAGCAGTGATAGGCCGAGGTAAGCTTGCCACAGGATTTTGGCGGTATCTCTAATTCGCGCCGTCAGTCGTTCCACCTGAGGCCCTGGAATCTCAGCCTCGAATAAGTGTGCTGCCCCGATGCCCAGGATGGGGAACAGGGCAACAAAGAGCATCACTATCCCCATCCCCCCCAGCCATTGGATGAGACTACGCCATAGGAGAAGGCCATGAGGCTGGGTTTCAATGGGGTACAGAACAGTAGCCCCGGTGGTGGTAAGCCCCGAGACGGCCTCAAAATAGGCATCAAGAAAGGACTCGAACATTCCCCCCAACCAGAAAGGAAGAGCGCTAAAGGCCGAGGCCACTACCCAGATGAGCGCCACCAGGAAGAGGGCTTCCCGCCGACTTATTCCTTCCTTACCCCGGGGGACCAAACGCCAGAGCATCAGTCCGGTGCTGATGGTGACAACAATGGATAGGACAAAGGCAAGAGAATCGCCCCCACCATAGTATAGAGCGAAAGCCAGGGGAAGGAGCATGCAGAGACCGAGGATGGTTAGCACCATCCCTAAGTAATGGAGGACTGACTTGAACCTCATTTATGTGAAGAGCCTCTCTACTGCCAGAGTTTCCGAGAGGGGGGCAATTATAATCACGTGATCCCCTGCCTGCACAGCAGTATCAGGTGGGGGGATAAAGACGGAGTCGCCGCGGACAATAGCACCCACTATGGCTTCCTTTGGCAAGCCGGCTTCCCTGATTCTCTTATCGATGACGTGAGCCGTCGAACTGGTGGCGAATTCGATTGCTTGTATCTGTTCCCCGCCAAGCAAGGCCACCGCGAGAACCCCGCCGTGGAGAGCGAAGCGGGCGATCTTCTTACTGGTGAGCAGGAGGGGAGATATGGCGGTATCGATGTTTACCATTTCGGCCAGGGGAATATACTCCGGTTTGTTAACCAGCACCAGGGTTCGAGGGACACCCAGGTTCTTGGCCACCAGTCCGCTGAGGATATTGAGCTCATCGCTTTCGGTAGCTGCTATCAGCGCATCCGATGAGACAACCCCTTCCTCGATAAGGAGGTCACGGTCTGCCACCTCACCCTGGATCACCACTGCTTTTTCCAGCTTGGCCGCAAGCTCCCGGCAGCGCACTGTGTCGGGCTCGATGATCTTAACCGAAGTCCCGCTTGCGCCCAGCTCCCGGGCGAGATGAAAACCAACGCGCCCCCCTCCAAGGATCACCACTTTCCCCGCTCGAGATCGAGGGGAATCCAATGCCGGCATCACTTCCTGCATCGCTTCTCGAGAGGCGATGACATATATATGGTCACCTCTTCTTAGAGAGTCATCCCCTCG
>QLUL01000250.1 GCA_018725425.1 Chloroflexota bacterium | reverse complement strand
TGAAGTTCCATGCCGATCAGCAATCCTTTTCCCCGGATCTCCTTGACCTTATCGCTATTGATTTGTTTCAGACCTTCCAGGAAATAGGCCCCCATCTTGGCTGCATTTTCAATCATGCCCTCTTCAATGAGCACCCTTAGTGCTGTTCGGGCAATGGCGCAGGCCAGCGGATTGCCGCCAAAGGTGCTGCCGTGTTCCCCGGGCTGGAGCACACCCATCACCTCCGTATTCGACAAAACGGCCGATACCGGATAAAATCCTCCAGACAAGGCTTTGCCGATGAGGGTGAGGTCGGCCTCAATGCCATCATGCTCCTCCGCCAGCAGTTTGCCGGTGCGGCCCAGGCCGGTCTGAATTTCATCCAGTATCAGCACAACATTATGTTTTTCGCAAATGGCTTTTGCTTGTTTGAGATAACCGGCGGGGGGGATGATCACGCCGGCTTCACCCTGGATCGGCTCCACCAGAAAGCCGACGGTGTTGGGGGTAATGGCCGCCTCTAAAGCTGCGCTATCGCCAAACGGGATGATTTTAAAGCCGGGCGTAAACGGCCCGAATCCTTTTCTGGAATTTTCATCTGTGCTGAAGCCCACGATGGTGATGGTTCGACCATGAAAATTGTGTGCGCAAACAATGATTTCCGCCTGGTTCTCCGGCACCCCTTTTACTTGATAACCCCACTTCCGGACGGTTTTGATCACCGTTTCCACAGCCTCGGCCCCGCTGTTCATCGGGAGCACTTTGTGAGAGTTGGTCAGCTCGCAAAGCTCGCGGTAAAACGGCCCCAATTGATCATTTCGAAAGGCTCGAGAGGTCAGCGTCAACCGTTTGGCCTGATCTATCATGGCCTGCATGATTTTGGGGTGGCAGTGTCCCTGACTGACTGAAGAGTACCCTGCCAAACAGTCCAGATATTTATTGCCCTCCACATCCCATACCCAGACCCCTTCGCCGCGGGTGAGGACAACGTCTAAAGGGTTATAATTATGCGCCCCGAATTCCTGCTCAAGAGCGATATAGTCTTGTGGCTTCATTGCCAAACCTCCTCGTATAATAATGTTTCGTGTAACTACTCACCCGTCATGCCGTTAGTGGTGAGCGTTCGGCTGAGACCACGCCGAAGCCTTGTCGAACCATGCACCGCCCTTCGACAGGCTCAGGGCGAACGGGGCTGTGTAGTTACTGTTTCGTAATTATAACGCATTCACGGGAAGATTATGCACCTTTCCGAACGCCGATAATATTCCGCCTAACTTCGGCTTTCCAATTTCCTGAAGCTCATAATAGACCCTGGTATTCGGTTTCTTGATGTCAATGATCTTGCTCAAGTTGATGGGTGTGGCAACAACCACCGCATCACAATCGACCTTGTTAATGGTCGCCTCCAGATCCTTTAGTTGCTGTTGGCTGTAGCCCATTGCCGGCAGGAGTGCCCCAATATGCGGATAGTGTTTGAAGGTTTCGGTAATGCTTCCGACGGTATAGGGCCTGGGATTTACCAGATCTGTTGCGCCGTACCGCTCGGCGGCAACCGTGCCCGCACCGTATCTCATTTCCCCGTGCGTTAGAGTCGGGCCGTCTTCGATGACAAGCACTCTCTTTCCCTTGATTATATCTGGATTATCAACCCGAATCGGAGAGGCGGCGTCAATTACGGTTGCATTTGGATTTACCCTGGCAATACTCTCTCGTATTTTCAGGACATCCGCCGGAGTGGCACTGTCCATCTTATTGATAACCACCACATCGGCGATCCGTAAGCAGATTTCCCCGGGATAATATGAGACCTCATGGCCCGGACGATGAGGGTCGGCAACAGTTACCATCAGGTCGGGTCTGAAAAATGGGAAGTCGTTGTTTCCCCCATCCCAGAGGATGACATCGCAGCCTTTGGGATCTTCTTCCGCAGCCTTTAAGATGGCCTGATAGTCCACTCCTGCGTAGAGAACGTTTCCGCGTACAATGTGCGGCTCGTACTCTTCCATCTCTTCAATGGTACAGTTGTGCTTCTCCAGGTCGCCTAACTCGGCAAATCGCTGTACCCTCTGGGCAACTAAATCGCCATACGGCATGGGGTGA
>QLUL01000025.1 GCA_018725425.1 Chloroflexota bacterium | reverse complement strand
GAATAGTGAATAGTGGTACCACCAGTCACCAATTACCAATTACCAATCACTTCATACCCCCAATTACCGATCACTAATCACCAATTACCCGTTCGTAATAGTCCATCACCCTATGGGCAATCTTGTCCCAGCCGTATTCCTCGGCCTTCAGCCTGCCATGGGCACCAAGCCGCTCCCGCAATGGCTGGTCATTGATAAGCAGATCGAGCGCTCCTGCGAGCGTTTTGGCGTCCCTTGGATTCACCAGTAGGCCATCAATATCTCGAGATATCACGCTGGCGTACCCGCCAATATTCGAAGCCACAATCGGCTTGGAAGCGGCCATTGCCTCGAGCAACACGATGCCAAAGCTTTCGCTACCGGTGGCTGGAGCGCAGAATACGTCGGCGGTGTGATAGTAACGAGGCAAATCCTCAGCGGAAACGTAGCCCACAAATACCACGTCCTCCAATTGGTACATCCTTACCAGTAGTTCGTATTTCCAGCGCGACCAGCCCGGAGGCCCAACCACTATGAGTCGTGTATTGGGGTTTTCCTTCTTGACATAACGGAACGCCTGGAGAAGGTGGCCGAATCCTTTGCGCTTCTCCAACCGTCCCACGAACAGAATGTTTATTTTACCATCCCGGAATTCCTCGATAGGTTTCGCCGGAGTGGCAAAGCGTTCCAATTCGATCCCATTGGGGATTATGGTATAATCCCCGGGGAAATAGCGACTGATAAAGTCCAGCGCTGGTTGAGAAACGGCGATTCTGCCATTGAGCTTTGACACCCAGTGGTTGAGAACTCGCCGCCCGAACCAATATCCCCAGCTCCCGGGACGGTAAGCATGGAAGGTTCCTATATTCGTCGAACAGGAATAACGCAGACAGGCAGTGGTGAGCGGGGGAAACAGCGGCTCGTGAAGGTGGACGATATCGAATTTCTCCAGCTCTAACGTCTCACAGATACGGTCAGAGAAGAGCAGGTACGGCGAGACCGGACATCGAACGATGGAGCCACTTGCATGAATAGGGACGGGCCGGCCGATGAAGACGATGTTACCGCTTTTAGGATGTTCTTTGGATCGGGAGCTGGGGAGAATATATTTGACCTCGTGTCCCATGCGCGTGAGATGCTCCCCCAGGGAAAAGATATGCTGGTTAACTCCACCGGGATGCATATAGTCGTAGGGTGAAACCTGGACAATTTTCATTGCAACCCCAAAGCCCTAAAGGGAAATCCTAAATTCTAAGCTCTAAACTCTAAACAAATCCAAGTACCCAAACTCAAAATCCCAAATCTGAAACAGTTTTGAACATTTGAGCCTTTGAATTTTAAGATTATTTAGGATTTAGGATTTAGAGTTTCCTCAAGGGTTTCTCCCTCGCCGGTAATAAATGCCTCGGTCATGATTCGGGCCTGATCATCGGTATATTGTGTAGGGGGGGATTTCATAAAATAGGCCGATGGTCCTATCAGCGTGCCATTGATGCCCCGGTCGAGGGCCAGCTTGCAGCACCTGATGGCATCGATCACCACGCCGGCGGAATTAGGGCTATCCCAGACCTCAAGCTTGGCTTCCAAGTTCAGAGGAACATCGCCAAAGGTGCGCCCTTCCATTCGGATATAGCACCACTTTCGATCCTCAAGCCATGGTATATGGTCGCTGGGGCCAATATGTATGTTGCCCGCACCGATGTCGTAATCCAGTTGCGAGGTTACTGAATCGGTCTTGGATATCTTCTTCGACTGTAGTCGTTCTCGCTCCAGCATATTTAAAAAATCGGTATTGCCGCCAAAATTCAACTGATAGGTCCTTTCCAGTTTGACGCCTCGATCCCGGAAGAGCCTGGTTAGCACCCTATGCGTGATAGTAGCACCTACCTGTGATTTGATGTCATCGCCGATGATTGGCAGTCCCTTCTTCACAAACCTTGCCTGCCAATATTTCTCTCGAGCGATGAACACTGGGACGCAATTAATAAAAGCACAGCCGGCAGCAAGAATCTGCTCGACATACCATTTGGTTGCCTCTTCGGCGCCGACAGGAAGATAACTGATGACCACATCGGTCTCTCGCTCCCTCAGGATATGCACGATGTCAGCAGTCGCCCCGGGGGCCTTGGTGATGATCTGTGAGAGATATTTCCCCAGTCCGTCATGGGTCATGCCCCGCTCCACCATGACTCCCAAAGGGGGAACGTCGCAGAATTTGAAGGTGTTGTTTGGTGGGGTGAAGATGGCCTCTGCTATGTCCTTCCCCACCTTATTCCGGTCAATGTCAAAGGCTGCAACGAAGTTGATATCGCTGATGTGATAGCCCCCCAGATTTACGTGCATCAGTCCGGGGACGAAGTCATTCTCAGCGGCGTTACGGTAGTAATGTACTCCCTGTACAAGTGAGGAGGCGCAGTTGCCTACCCCGATTATTGCCACGTTGATCTTGCCCATATGTTTCTGCCTCCCTACGAGTTCTGAGTTCAAAGTTCAGCGGTTCCACAGTCCCAACCCCGAACCTTGAACCTTGAACCTTGAACCCGTTTGTGTTATTCTGCAAGTATGATTTACGATTTTCACACCCATTCATCTTTGAGCGATGGGGACCTCTCACCCCTGGAGCTTATCCATCGCGCTGTAAAGAATGGCTATCGTGCCATTGCTATTACCGACCACCTTGCCATCGGTCAGCTGGAGAGGTTCATCCCTGAGATCACCAAGGATTGTATGCTGGCCGAGAAATACTGGGATATCGCCGCTATCCCGGGCGTGGAACTCACTCACCTTCCGGTATCAGCGATATCAGATGTCGCTAAACAGGCCAGAGAAATGGGAGCCCGGCTAGTAATTGTGCATGGAGAAACCATCATTGAGCCTGTGGAACAGGGTACAAATGCGGCGGCAGTGCAATCTCCCTACGTTGACATACTAGCCCATCCGGGATTGATAACCGTCGAGGAGTGTACCCTTGCGAAAAGAAACGGGGTCTTCATCGAAATCTCTGCTCGAAAAGGGCATTCACTTGCAAATGGACACATTGCCAAGATAGCCCGAGCCACGGGAGCAAGGCTGCTCCTTGACTCCGATGCTCACCACCCTGGTGACCTGCTATCGGTGAACCTTGCTATCGCTATCCTCAGGGGCTCTGGCCTATCTGGCAGCGACATTGAAGAAGCGTTTCAATCGAACCCGGCCACCTTGCTAGCCAAACTCAATAGATAAAGTATAATACCCTTCCTTGGCCGAACTCCCCTTTCTTTCTAACTCTTGCCGATTCTAAAAACCTTGGTGCTACAAACGGGACAAACACCCTGAGTGGCCGGCTTCCCGTTCTTCATAGTCACCTTCTTGGGATCCTTGATTTCTCTCTTCGCCTTGCACTTGAAGCAATAAGCCTCCATTGTTTCCAAACCTCCTTTCGGGAAATTACTTGTATTAGATTATACCCTTCAAAGGCAAATGTCAAGTGGAGTGAGGCCGATTGGTTCACGGTTCACGGTTCACAGTTGGGCTGGGAGGGGAACCGCTGAATGGTGGATCCTGGAACCTTGAACCCGTAAGTTTCCTCATCAAGCTAGACTTACGGCGTGCCGCATTGTTAGGATGAATAACCCCTTTGCGCGCTGTCCTATCAAGAATACCTATGGCCTGTCTTACCGCCTCTTCGGCTAGAGTAAAGTCCCCAGCCCGGATGCTTTTCTCAGCTCTCGTGACATAGGTTTTGGACCGACTTCGCATCGACCTGTTTCGATGACTTTTTTCTAAGGTGGTTCGTACCCTCTTTCTCGCTGATCTAGTGTGCGCCAAATCTCTTGCCTCCTAGTAGGGGCCCCATTGGAACGTGCCCCCTACTATGTTATCTTAGTTACTCCGATTTGTCCAGTCCCAATGTAAGCACTCAGTTATCAGCACTCCTGATGGCTGAAAGCTGACCGCTGACGGCTAAACTCTTTATGTATCCTTAACTATCATCGGCAGGCAGATGATCAGTATAAATATACCGGTGGTCAGCGAGGCATCAGCGATGTTGAAGGTTGGCCAACGTGGCCAGGGGAAGCCTGCCCAGAGCTGCACGTCAATGAAGTCGGTAACTGCCCCAAACCAGATCCGATCGATCAGATTGCCCATCGCCCCGCCTAGAACTAGTCCCAGGCCGATCCGGAGCAATCTGCTTGTAGCAGTGAGGTAGCGACAGCCCAACCAGATGATCAACATCACTACGATGCCAGTTGCAATCATGAAGAAGGTCGGACTCAGGTAAAGACCCAAAACGCCATCAAAGCCAAAAACGCCATAGGGATTAGTGACATAAGTCAGCCGGAATACCCCTTCAGGTGGGATCGACTGGCCCAAAGTCATGTTAGCCCTTATCAGGGCCTTGGTGACCTGATCGGCGATCAGGATCACCGCTGGCAGCGCGAGAAATGAGACTCGAGTCACCAATCACTAGTTTAACATATTCGGGAGCTGTTTAAAAGACCTCGCACTGAGTATTGAGCATCGAGTTTAGAGGAGGGGGGAGGATTGCTTGACGAATATCTGCAACTAGTGTAGTCTAAGTATTGATCGTGAGGTTCGCCGATGAGCATTCAGCTTTATGACACTACCCTGCGTGACGGAGCACAGCGTGAGGGAATTTCCTTCTCCGTTGAGGACAAGGTTAAGATCGCCAGGAAACTCGACGAATTGGGGATTCATTTCATCGAAGGGGGATGGCCGGGGTCGAATCCTAAGGATACCGAGTTTTTCCGCCGGATGCAGAGTATTTCGCTATCAAATTCTATTCTGGTCGCCTTTGGCAGCACACGCCGCAAAAATATTCGGGCAGAGGATGATCCCAATATTCGGGCTTTGCTGGAGACAAAGTTGAAGGTAGTCACATTGGTTGGCAAGGGATCGGCGGAGCATGTCACCAGGATTTTCAAGACCAGCCTGGCGCAAAACCTAGCGATGATCGCCGATTCGGTTAGATATCTGAAATCTAAGGGCCTAACGGTTTTCTTCGATGCCGAGCATTTCTTCGATGGCTATAAGATAGATGCTCAGTATGCCTTGCGGACCATTGAGACTGCGGCTGAGGCTGGTGCCGAGTGTCTTGTGCTTTGTGATACCAACGGCGGGAGCATGCCTGACGAAATCGCCGCAATTGTGGCAGCGGTCAGGGGTCAGGGATCAGGGACCAGCCCCCACCCCGTACCCCTGACAACCGACCCCCGACAACCGATCCCTGTGGGAATCCATGCTCACAACGATATGGAGTTGGCGGTGGCCAATACCCTGGCTGCCGTGCGTGCCGGAGCGACACATGTTCAAGGAACTATCAATGGTTATGGAGAACGGTGTGGCAATGCCAATCTCTGCTCCATACTCCCTGCCCTGAGACTGAAGATGGGCATTGATTGTGTCAATTCGGAACAACTCGCCAGGCTGGCTGAAATATCCCGCTACGTGAGCGAGATTGCCAATCAGGCTCCCTTCCCACACCTTCCTTATGTCGGGGCAAGCGCCTTTGGACATAAGGCAGGGATGCATATTGCCGCGATGGCCAAGACCGAGGAGAGCTACCAGCATATCGATCCCTCACTGGTGGGCAATCGTAGCCGCATTCTGGTCTCGGAGCTCTCTGGCGTTAGCACCATACTCTACAAGGCGAAGGAGTATGGTCTGGGCTTCGCGGCACCAACTCCGCAGGCAAGGGGGATTCTAAAGCAAGTAAAGTATCTGGAGAACCAGGGATTCAAATACGATGATGCGGAGGCTTCATTCGAGCTGCTCTTGCATCGAGCCCAACCCGATTACCGCCCGCCATTCGAATTGGTTGACTTCATGGTAGTGGTGGAAAAACATCGCCGCTCCCCAACAAGTCAAGAGTCAAGAGTCAAGGGGAGGGGGACTCCAGACTCCAGACTCCAGACTCCAGATGAGGAGGGAACGCTCTCCGAAGCGATGGTCAAGGTTAAGGTCGGCGAGGACATATACCATACTGCCGCTGAGGGAAGTGGTCCAGTCAACGCACTGGATCAGGCACTGCGCAAGGCACTGCTTCAGTTTTATCCCGACCTGGCGGTAGTGAAGTTGATCGATTTTAAAGTCCGCATACTTGAGGAAAGCAGGGGGACAGAAGCCAGGGTGCGAGTGCTGATAGAATCCAGCGATGGCCAACAGCAGTGGTCTACGGTTGGCAGCTCGACCAACATCATCGAGGCAAGCTGGATATCCCTGGCCGATAGCCTGGAGTACTGGCTGCTCAAGAAGGGATTAAGGAAGTTAGGCTGAAGACTGAAGGCTATCAACTTCGGTCTTCTTGATCCCGTGAAACCTTACTACGGGATGGAATCAGCTTGCCGATGATTACATTCTCTTTTAGCCCAACCAGCTTGTCAACGCTACCGATGATAGCAGCCTCGGTCAGCACCCTGGTAGTCTCCTGGAAAGAAGCCGCCGCCAAGAAGCTGGCGGTGCTTAGTGAAGCTCTGGTGATCCCCAAGAGTACTGGATGCGCCGTAGCTGGTTCGCCACCTTCAGCCAGTACATTGGCGTTGAGAGTCTCATAATCGAAATAGTTGATCAACTCTCCGGGCAGTATCTTGGTATCGCCCGGGGAATCGATACGCACCCTGCGCAGCATCTGGCCGGTAATGATCTCGATGTGCTTATCGTGAATATTCACCCCTTGAGACCGATAAACTTTTTGTACCTCATCTACCAGATAACGCTGCACCGCTTCAATTCCCATAACCTGCAGGATGTCCTGGGGATTGAGAGTGCCCTCAGTGAGTTGATCTCCAGCCTTCACTCTATCGCCATTTCTCACCAGAAAAGACGCCGCCGGGGGAACCAGGTGTTCCCACACCTCCGACTCTTCATGTAACACCACAATAGAGATTGCTTCGCTTCGCTCGCAATGACAGGACACAATCTGGTCAGGGCGAATTTCAACCTTGCCACCAACTCTGGCCAGGACTGGAGTCTGGAGTCTGGAGTCTGGAGTCTGGAGTTCCCCCCCGTTTGACTCTTGGCTCTCGGGGAGATGACGGGCATCTTGCCCGTCCTGAAGGATAGGAAGAGCCAATACCTGATCAGCATCGACCACCTGACCTTCATTCACCACTGCTTCGTATCTTGGTAGCAAGGGATATTCGTCGCGATATACCCATGGGTTTACAATCTTGATCTTCCGGCCATCGGCGACATCCACTATATCCACCACACCGTTGATGTGAGCGATGACAGCCTGTCTCTTGGGAACCCTGGCCTCAAGGAGCTCCTCGACCCTGGGAAGACCGCTAATGATATCCAGCCCGGCCACTCCCCCGGTGTGAAAGGTGCGCATAGTGAGTTGTGTCCCTGGCTCACCGATGCTTTGAGCAGCAACGATGCCTACGGCTACGTACTTATCCACTATCTGCCCTCGAGCGAGGTCGATGCCATAGCAATACTGGCAGACGCCCTGCCGAGACCGGCATCTCAGAGGTGACCTCACACAGACCTCTGTAACCCCCACTTCAGCGATCTGCGCTGCCTTCTGGGTATCGATCTGCCCATTGCGGTCCACGATGACCTCACCGGTCTGCGGATGAACGACCGGGCGAGCAGCAAGACGCGCCATGATTCTTTCGGAAAGCGAGGGCAGGATTCCCTTTTCGGCCGGCTTGCGGAGCCAGAGTCCATCTTCAGTCCCGCAATCCTCCTCCTTGACGATCACCTCCTGGGCTACATCGATGAGCCTTCTAGTAAGATAGCCACTATCAGAGGTGCGCAGAGCCGTGTCGGCCAGGCCCTTGCGGGCACCATGGGTCGAAATGAAATACTCCAGGATGGAAAGTCCCTCGCGGAAGTTGGCTTTTATAGGGAGTTCGATGATCCGTCCTGATGGGTCGCTCATCAAGCCTCGCATTCCGGCCATCTGTCTGATCTGTCCGATGTTACCCCTGGCCCCGGAATTGGCCATCATATAGATTGAGCCATGGCGGTCAAGCGAACTCTCCAGGCTTCTGGTCAACTCGTCAGTAGCCTCACTCCAGATCTTGACAATGCTCTGGTAGCGTTCGTCCTCGGTCTTCAGTCCCTCCTGGAACTGGCTTTCAACCTTGCCGACCTCCTCCTCAGCCTGACATATGATGCTATTTTTATCAGAGGGGATATGTAAGTCGCTGACGGCCACAGTCAACCCTGACCTGGTGGCATATTCAAAGCCCAAACGCTTGATTCCATCGATCATGGAAGCCGTAGCCTCATTTCCGAGACGGCGATAACATTCAGCGGTAAGTCGCTTCAGAAACTTCTTGTCTATCAGTTCATTCTGGAACCCAAGCTCATCGGGCAAGGCATCGTTGAAAATAATGCGACCAACGCTGGTCTTCAGTTGGCAGTTGGCAGTTGGCAGTTGGCAGTCCCCCTTCCCCTCACCCCTGACCCCTGACCCCTGACCCCTGACTGTTATCTCGGCTCCGAGGTCGACAATGCCCAGATCATAAGCCATCCTGGCATCCTTGAAGTCGGCGAAACTCATCCCTTCCCCTTTGGATCCGGGGCTGATGGTGGTCAGGTAGTAACACCCGAGGGCCAATTCCATAGTGGGCACTACCACCGGCTCTCCCGAATTCGGTAGAAGCATATTCTTGGTACTGAGCATTATCTCCCGGGCCTCTTCGATGGCCAGCTTGGAAAGGGGGATATGAACTGCCATCTGATCACCATCAAAGTCGGCGTTGAAGGCAGCACACACCAGAGGATGCAGTTGGATAGCACTGTCATCGATAAGGATCGGTTGGAAAGCCTGGATGCCGAGGCGATGCAAGGTCGGAGCTCGATTCAGCAGGACAGGATGGTCCCGCACTACTTCCTCCAGTATATCCCAGACGACCGGGTTTCCTTGCTCCACCGTACGTTTGGCGTTCCGAACATTATAGGCCAGACCTCGGGCTATCAGGCGCCGCATGACGAAGGGTTTAAACAGCTCCAGCGCCATCCGCTTGGGCAGCCCACACTGGTGCAGCTGAAGCTCGGGGCCAGACACAATAACCGAGCGACCACTATAGTCAACCCGCTTCCCGAGCAGATTCTGGCGAAAGTGTCCCTGCTTACCCCGCAACATGTCTGAGAGCGACTTGAGTGCGTGTCCGCTACGGGTAGTTACTGCCCGGCCACGCCGTCCATTATCGATAAGTGAATCGACGGCCTCTTGAAGCATGCGTTTCTCGTTGCGAATGATGACCTCCGGAGTGCCCATCTCCATGAGACGTTTAAGCCGATTGTTGCGGTTAATTACCCTTCGGTAGAGATCATTGAGATCGCTGGTAGCGAATCGTCCTCCATCAAGCTGAACCATAGGCCGAAGCTCAGGGGGTATGACCGGAAGCATGGTCATAATCATCCATTCTGGCTTTGTTCCCTGCTTCAAGAATGCTTCAACCACGCGAAGCCTCTTGATGGCTTTCTTCCAATGCTGGCCGGAACTAGTGGCAATCTCCTGATGAAGCTCCTGGTGTAGTTTCCCTAAATCGAGACAAGTGAGAGCATCGAGGATGGCCTGAGCGCCCATCTTAGCCTCGAATATGTCCCCCCACCGGCGTTTCAGTTCACGATATTCGTTCACCCCCAAGAGTCTCCGGGGTTCGATTTCCTCGAGCTCTTCAATTTTGGCCACGAGTTCTTCCGAGTCTGGCGTCTGGACTCTGGAGTCTGGAGACGCTTTGCTCTGGAGTTCACCACCCTCCCCGACTCTTGACTCTCGACTCTCGACTCTCGACTCGTCTTGACGCTGCATCAGTTCAAATTCCAGATCATCCTTGAGCTTGTTGATGGTTTGTGTTCGGGCATCTTCATCTACGCTAGTGATGATAAACTTGGCGAAGTAAATCACCTGTTCCAGTTTTCTGGGCGAGAGATCGAGAAGGAGCCCGAGACGACTCGGGGTTACCTTAACGAACCAAATATGAGCCACCGGCGCAGCAAGATGGATATGCCCCATGCGTTCTCGGCGTACCGAGGAGTGAGCCACTTCAACACCACACTTATCGCAGATGACATCCCTATATCTGATCTTCTTATACTTGCCACAATAGCACTCGAAGTCCTTGGTGGGACCAAAAATCCGTTCGCAAAAAAGGCCATCCCTTTCCGGTTTCAGGGTGCGATAGTTGATCGTCTCCGGTTTAGTCACCTCACCGTAAGACCAACTCTTTATTTGCTCCGGCGAGGCGAGACTAAGACGAATGCTGCTGAAATCATTGAATTCGGACATTATTCGTCCTCCTCGATTTCCATACCGGTTAGATTTATCCCCAATCTCGGTATCTCATCAGGCA
>QLUL01000249.1 GCA_018725425.1 Chloroflexota bacterium | reverse complement strand
CCTAACGTAGAGGTTAACCGGCGGGCCGAAGGCACGTCCGAGTTGAACCGCCGGTTAGGCGCTGTGGGGAAGGGTGCTGGGGCCTTGGAGCACTGCGGCGTTGCCGGAGATTATGGCTGGGGCCTTGCAGGAAAGCAAGCTCGATGTGGCTGCTCCGTTTCACGAAGGCCAAGCAGCAGGCCAGCAACCGGCGCTGAGTGCCTGAGGCGTGCGCAGATGGCAGAGCAGCAGGCCAGCAACCGGGTAGCGCCGCCGGAGCGCGAGGGGGTGGAACGGCAGAAGCCAAACCGAGGCCTAACGTAGAGGTTAACCGGCGTGCCGAAGGCACGTCCGAGTTGAACCGCAGGTTAGGCGCTGTGGTGCAGGGTGCTGCGGCCTTGGAACGCTGCGGCGTTGTCGGAGATTATGGCCGGGGCTGTGCAGGAAAGCAAGCGCAGAGTGCATGGCGGTGGGCAGACCGGGGAGCAGCAGGCCAGCAACAGGGAAGCCTTGCCGGAGCCCGAGGAAGTGAAGCAGCAGGAGCCAGAGCGAGGCCTAACGTTGAGGTTAACCGGCCTGCGCGGCTTTTTGCTCAGGTCCGGTTGAGCGCAGGGTTATGCATCGCGGTTTACAAAAGTCAGTCGTCTATCAAGGCTGCTGCTTCATAAAGGCTGGCATTGAGATCAATGTATTGGACTTTCTTTAATAGTTCAATATCATGATGGATGAACTCGATTCCCTTCTGTCTTTCCTTGAGCTTGTTTTCATAATAGTGAATTCGCTCATCTAACTCCTTTTTTCGTTGCTCAAGCTTGCGCAATAGTTCTTCAGGAAAATTGATGGGTAAGCCGTACTCGCCATCTCTGACGAACATGCCTGTTAGATTTCTTCTGGCTTCCTCTCTGCTCGCATATTCAAGAGCAGCCAAAACCGCTTCTCGCTTTACCTTTAACTGCTCTACAGTGACAGATATGTTTTGAATTTTCCTCTCAAAGCTTGAGATCTTATTTCCCGCTTCTAGCAGCAGTCTAGAAATTTCTTGGCGCTCTAGCGTCACGATGAAGTATTCCATTGTTATATTAAGTAATTAATCCCGAGAGGCAAAGCGAGGCCTAACGTTGAGGTTAACCGGCGAGCCGAAGGAACGTCCGAGTAGAACCGCAGGTTAGGCGATGGTGCTATGGTTGCTAGGGCCTTGGAACGCTGCGGCGTTGCCGGAGATTATGGTTGGGACCTTGCAGGAAAGCAAGGGCGGTGTGCAGGGCGGTGGGCAGACCGGCTCACAACACCCAAGTTATGCAGCTAATGCCAATCTTGGTCTTAGTTCCATTGAAAATTTCTTGACATCATCCCTGCAACTCCGGCCGCAATTAGGACAGCGTTTGCTGGCCAACCACAAATCAACGGGTAAATCACCAAATTTTTTCTCATAAAGCGTGCATGTTTCGGACCATGCGGCTTTGAGATTTTCCTCATCCTCTTTTCCGCGCATTCCGAAATAAGGGAAATGATGCAAGAAGTAGCCGAAATGCCGCTCACAATCTTCTTGATATTTTTGAGTATCAAGAATATGGAAGTGCCAAAAATCATCAACGAATGAGGATGGAACTACCGCCGAATCAGGGTTTTCTTTGCATAGCACGAGATATTTTCTATATTCTTGCGCTACACGCTTTGTGAACTCAAGTGACCAGCCCATACCTTCTTCTTTGTCCATAATCTTAACCATGATTGGCTCAAGATCCAGATTATTTAAAATTGATTCGCTCATCGTACTTCCTCTTGGTTGGTTGAAAATGCTTGGCGTATGAAATGGCTACACAAGCTATGGGCACGTCCGAGTCGAACCGCAGGATAGGCCATGGAGTGAAGGGAGACTTGGCCTTAGAGTGCTGCGGCTTTGGCGAAGATTATGGCCGAGGCTGTGCAGGAAAGCAAGTGCGATGTGTCTGTTCCGTACCACGAAGGCCAAGCAGCAGGCGAGCAACCAAGCAGCGCTGCCGGAGCACGCGGAGGTGAAACAGCAGAAGCCAAAGCGAGGCCTAACGTAGAGGTTAACCGGCGTGCCGAAGGCACGTCCGAGTTGAACCGCAGGTTAGGCGC
>QLUL01000248.1 GCA_018725425.1 Chloroflexota bacterium | reverse complement strand
TTGCCAGGGGAACGGTGAAGGGATCAATCTTGACCGGTGTGCGGTAGTTTCCAACCACCTTCTCAGCCGGGGCTAAGACCACATTCTCCCTTTTCGTGAGGGCGCTTGCCCGGGCAATTCTTACCGCCAGGTCCGTGGTGGCTTCGATCTCCTTCCTTTCCATTTTGGACGTCGAGGCGAATCCCCAGGAGCCGTCAACGATCACCCGCACCCCACAGCCATGGCTTTCGTTAGATTTAATCACCTCTGCTGCTCCGTTTTTCACCTCTAGGGTCTCCGATCGGTGTTCCTCTACCCTCACCTCGGCGAAGGTAGCCCCCCTCACGGTTGCCACATCCAGGGCGCTGTCTACTAAATCCCTCAAAGCAGGCCTCCTTTCTTCTTTTCAGTAAACCATATCTTGATACAGAAGTCAAACATTTCCATCGTAATCGCTTAGGCCGAGAGGCCACCGCAACCGCGGAGACGACACAAATAGCCCAAACATGATGTGCGCCGGCCATGCCACTTACGGCATATAGCCTTTGTCGAAGATGAATTCAATTTGACAGTTGACTTTTCCTCTGGCTTATGCTATTCTATTTATCAGTGAAGGTCGAAATGTCCAATCAGGTCAACAATCGCTATTACTTCTTTAGTTACTATTGGTTTAGCAGCCCTCGCGGTGGGCCTGGGAGGACATGACCAAAAAACCGTATAGATAACACCACCTTCGAAACATCTTAACCCTCCCGGCCGGGAGGGTTTTTTTATTTGTAACTACCCAGCCTGGTTCGCCCTGAGCCTGTCGAAGGGCTGTGCATGGTTCGACAAGGCTTCGGCGTGAGCTCAGCCGAAGGCTCACCACGAATGCCATGACGGGTGAGTAGTTACTTTTATTCATCAGCGCCTATCAGGACTCAGCCAATACGGCCTGCTGAAAGCTGACCGCTGAACACTTATTTAGGGGGGAAAACAATGACGATCAAGGTAGAAGAAAGTAACCAGACCAGGAGTTGGGCCTGTCCTGAGATTGTTGTTGCTGGACTCGGGCAGAAACTGCTCTTTGCCAGTCGTGAGCACAAGTCGGCGGGAACGGCGGTAGACATCGGTGGAGTCAAGGTGGGCCTCCTCGAGGTTGTGGTAATGGCCGGACCATGCTCGGTTGAGAGCGCCGGGCAGATACTACGCATCGCCCAAGAGGTCAAGCAGGCGGGGGCCACCATCCTGCGTGGCGGTGCCTTCAAACCAAGGACCTCACCCTATGACTTTCAGGGGTTAGGGAGGGTCGGGCTAGAATACCTTCGAGCGGCTTCCTCCGAGACCGGGCTTAGAGTCGTCACCGAGGTCGTCGATCCCCGAGACGTTGAGCTGGTGTGCGAGTACGCCGATTGTCTGCAGATCGGTTCTAGAAACATGCAGAACTACTCGCTTCTGCGCGAGGTAGGAAGGTCATCCAGGCCGGTGTTGCTCAAGAGGGGGATGTCAGCTTCGTACAGGGAGTTCCTGCTGGCGGCGGAGTATATTATGGCGGAGGGTAACGACCAGGTGGCACTCTGCGAGCGCGGCATCATAAGCCTATCTAAAGAGCTGCGCTTCACTCTGGATCTCAACGCGGTGCCTTACCTTAAGGCGATGACTCACCTCCCGGTGATCGTCGATCCCAGCCATGGCACCGGCAGCGCACCTCTCGTAGCAGCTATGAGTCGGGCTGCCATCGCCTGTGGTGCCGATGGGCTTATTCTAGAAACGCATTACTCGCCTGAGGATTCGATTAGTGATGCTGCCCAGACGATATCGACCGGTGAGTTTGCGCGGCTGATGAAGGTGCTGGCCGCAGTGGCCGATGCGGTGGGGCGAAAAATATCGCTTACCCTCTCTCCCTAACCCTTGAGCACCGCTGCAATTCGCTCAAGTGCCCAGTCAACAATCTCCCCGGTGATGATCAGCGGCGGTGCAAATCGGATGATGCGATCGTGGGTTTCTTTGCACAGCACTCCTTCTTTCATCAGTTTTTCACAGTACTGCCGGGCACCGCCCACTTCGGGATGAAGTTCCATGCCGATCAGCAATCCTTTTCCCCGGATCTCCTTGACCTTATCGCTATTGATTTGTT
>QLUL01000247.1 GCA_018725425.1 Chloroflexota bacterium | reverse complement strand
TTTCTGGTCGACCACCGGCCCGCGGGAGGTGTTGATAAATACGGCGGTCGATTTCATGGCGGCAAATTCCTTGGTACTGAACATATGGCGGGTATCCGCGGTGAGCGGCACGTGTACGGTGACAAAGTCGGCTCTCGACAGCAGTTCCTGCAGGCTGGGGACGTATTCAAGGCCAAGGGCTGCCTCTTCTTCCGGCTTTCTTTGCACCACATCGTGATAGAGTATCTTCATATCAAACCCCCGGGCGCGTTTGGCCACTTCCATCCCGATACGTCCGGAACCGATAATTCCTAGAGTGGCGTGGTGAATATCGTAACCCAAAAGTATCATGGGCCCCCAGGTTTTCCAGTCGCCTCTCCTAAGTGTACCTGTCACCCTCGACGACACGCCGGGCGGCGGCCAGCAGCAACGTGAAAGCGAAATCGGCGGTGGCTTCTGTCAACACTCCCGGGGTGTTTCCGACCAGGATACCGCGGCTGGTAGCGGCCGGAATGTCAATATTATCAAAGCCGACTGCCATGTTACTGACTACCTTTAGTTTGGTAGCGGCGTCCATCAATTCCGCGTCAATCTTATCGGTAAGAAGCGAGAGCAGTCCATCAATATCCTGGACTCTCTTCATGAGCACATTCCGTGGCGGTGGTAGCTCATCCTCCCATACTTCCACTTCGGCAACGCCGCCAATCATATCCAGTGCCTCTTGAGCTATCTTTCGGGTGACAAAAACCTTAGGTTTAGTCATTTTTCTCCTTTCTATTGAATTCAAATCTGTTACTAAATCGTCCTCTTATCCCCGATAGAAATAACCGCATAGCGCACTCGGCGGCGTCAGCGATCAACCTCTCCGCTTCTGCCATAGACTGCTCAACGCTAATGGGGCCGGGAGCAATGCTTAGAACGGCGTCTATCCCATGTTGATAGACAACCCGGTAATCATCGGCTATCTCACCGGTAATGGCAATAACCGGCAAGCTGAATTCCTTAGCTCTTCTGGCGACCCCTGTCGCTACCTTACCGAAGGCCGTCTGGCGATCAATCCTGCCCTCTCCCGTGAAAACGAGGTCAGCATCCTTCAGGTGCTCAACAAGACCAGTTGTCTGGATGACAATATCTATGCCAGGCATTACCTCAGCACCGAGGAAGGCGATGATCCCGGCGCCTAAACCTCCCGCCGCTCCTGCCCCGGGTATATCCTTGACCTTGAGACCAAGTTCGCTCTGAATCACATCGGCATAGTGAGCCAGCGCAGCATCAAGGTGTACCACTATTTCCGGAGTAGCTCCCTTCTGGGGGCCGTAGATCGCGGATGCGCCCTCAGCACCGCAAAGGGGGTTGGTGACATCGCAGGCTAAAAGGACTTCACAGTCGGCTAATCGGGGATCTAGAGTAGTAACATTGATGTGTTCCAGTTGCACCAGTGCCCCTCCACCCCAGGGGAGAGTTGCCCCGCTAAAATCCAGCAATTGCACACCCAATGCTTGAGCCATCCCGGCACCACCATCATTTGTAGCGCTTCCTCCAACTCCAATAATCAGTTTCCGACAGCCACGGTCAAGCGCTGCAAGGATCAGCTCCCCGGTGCCATAGGTGGTAGTCACTAATGGGTTGCGCCGGGCTGGCGGGACCAAAATGAGACCAGAAGCAGCGGCCATCTCGATAACCGCGGTGACCTTGTCACCCAGAACTCCCCAGTGGGCCATGACACGCCCTCCGAGCGGATCAGTTACCTCGGTTAGCATCATTTCCCCCCCAGTTGCATCAACAAGAGCTTGCACCGTCCCCTCCCCGCCGTCAGCCATTGGTTTTATCGTGGTCATTGCGCTGGGCATTACACGGGCAATGCCTCTGTCAATAGCTTGGGCTACCTGGAGGGCAGTTAGATTTCCCTTGAATCCCTGAGGGGCAATGACAATCTTCATCGTATTATTCAATTAAGGTGAGGAAAAGATTATAACCCTATCCCCTGTCCTCAGTAAAAAGTGAGGTTATTCGCGGGCAACCTGCAAGTATTCACGGCCAGATTTTACAATCATTGGTACTACACTATAGGCAATGTACTGAAAGCCGCGTTCTTTGCACTTCCTCAGGGTATCAAGGTCATAAGC
>QLUL01000246.1 GCA_018725425.1 Chloroflexota bacterium | reverse complement strand
AGGTGATCGAAGCCAGAATAGATGGAAGGGTAGCTGCTCGCTGGGGCGACCGCTGTGGCAAGTGGGCAAACGCGCCAGCAATGTCTGAATGCCCCCCGTTATCAGGGTATCAAAGGATTCTCTCGGCGACCGCTAATCGTAGAGGAGGAGATTAAAGTGATTACTTTATCACCAAAATTGGGGAAGGTACTGGTGGAGATAACTCAGACTCCCGATGTAGATATGGCTATGAGGAAAATCCTCTCAGAATATTTGGAACTAAAGATTAAGCAACTACAGGAAAAGATTAAAACCTTTGAGGATAAGTGGGGTCTATCTTTTGAGGAGTTTTCCGGTAAATGCCAGAATAAGAGCTTAAACCAGGATGTATATTCCTATGAGGTAGAAGGTGATTTTTGGGAATGGGAAAGGTTAGAAACTCTCAAGAAACACTATTGTGAGCTGAAATCTCGATGGATGTGAAGGATTTCCTGATTGAACTTCTTTCTGCCCTGGGCAAGGTTGATTTTGTAGAGGGGTGAACTGTGATCGAAAGATACTCCCGCCCAGAGATGAAACGAGTCTGGTCAGACAAGAATAAATTCGATAAGTGGCTTCAAGTTGAGATCGCTGTCTGCGAATCCTGGGCGGAGCTTGGCGTCGTTCCAATGGAAGCCATTCCGAAGATAAGGAAGGCCGGCCTGCATCTCGATCGCATGGATGAGATATTGAAAGTCACCCGTCACGATATGACCGCCTTCCTCAAAGCTGTAGCCGAAACCCTTGGTGAGGAGTCCCGATTCATCCACCTCGGCCTCACGTCGTCCGATGTTATCGATACCGCTCTGGGCCTGCAGCTGGTGGAAGCGACTAGCATTCTGGAGAAAGGGCTCGAAGGGCTGAGAGCCGTCATTCATGAGCAGGCCCTGAGATACAAAGACACCATCATGATGGGCCGAACTCACGGCGTTCACGCGGAGCCCACTACATTTGGACTCAAACTCGCCCTCTGGTACGAGGAGGTGAGAAGGCATGAGGCCCGGCTCGCGGAGGCCAGGCGGGGAGTCGCCGTTGGCAAGATCTCGGGCGCAGTCGGAAGCCACGCCACCGTGCCGCTCCAGGTTGAGGAGATCGCCTGCGCCAGGCTGGGGATTGATGTAGACCGGATCTCCAGCCAGATCATCCAGCGGGACCGCCACGCTCAGCTTGTGACCACCATGGCTCTGATCGCCAGCTCCCTGGAGAAATTCGCTACCGACATTCGAGGCCTGCAGCGCACCGAAATCCTGGAGGTCGAAGAGCCTTTCGAGGACGGCCAGACCGGGTCCTCTGCCATGCCCCACAAGCGCAATCCGGAGCTCTGCGAGCGCGTCTGCGGCCTGGCGAGACTCATTCGAGGCTATGCCCTGACTTCGATGGAGAACATCGCCCTATGGCATGAAAGGGATATAAGCCATTCCTCCACCGAACGCATCATCCTGCCCGACTCATGCCTTGCCCTGGACTACAGCTTGAGCATCTTCACCTATGTCATCAAGGGACTTCAAGTCTATCCGGAGAACATGCGCCGCAATGTGGAGATCACTCGGGGACTCATCTTCTCTCAAAGAGTGCTCACTGCCCTGATTGAAAAGGGCCTCAGCCGGCAGGAGGCTTACCGAATAGTGCAGCGAAACGCAATGAAAGCCTGGAAGGAGAGGGGAGACTTTCTGCACCTGCTTGAGGCGGATTCAGCGGTGACGCTCTCCAAAGACGAGTTGGATGGGATATTTGAATATGGATTTTACCTGAAAAATATAGATGCGATTTTCGAGCGGTTGGAGTTGGGATAAAAATATGCCCCCCCTACTATACACTGACCTGCCCAATCTATCCTATCGGGGCAAGGTGCGGGACACTTATCACCTGAGTCGGGATGAGTTCCTTCTCGTGGCCACCGACCGCGTTTCGGCCTTTGATGTCGTTCTGCCAATCGGCATTCCGGATAAGGGGCTGGTGCTCAATCAGCTTTCCGCCTTCTGGTTCGAGAGGACGAAACATCTGGTGCCAAATCATATGGTTGAGGTGGTCGGCGATGTACGGCTGCTGGATTCCTACCGTAGCTTACCGGGATGCTCCCTGTTCCCC
>QLUL01000245.1 GCA_018725425.1 Chloroflexota bacterium | reverse complement strand
AATACTCTACATCGGAAGCGGGAGGAATCTCCGAAAGAGGTTGCTTAGTCATCTAAGCCCAAATACTAAGAATGGTGGTATAAGGGGATTTGTAAGAGAGAAAAGCTGTGTTTTCAGATATCTTCAAGTTCCCAATGGATGGGATCGAGAAGAGGAAGGTCTCTATGATCTCTTTGTAAGGACTTTTGGGGACTCTCCGTTATGCAATCATGTTAGTCCAAAGGCGAGATAACGGTCCATCAGTCAACAGAGGTAGGTCGAGATTCACATCTCGACTTAGCCCTGATCGCTGACGGCTGAACGAAGTTAAACTATGGCAGTTCGTTTTCACCCGCATGCCCATGAGCGCATGGCAGAGCGAGGAGCTACTGAAGATGAGGTACAAGCAGCAGTCAAACAAGGCGAGCAGTTCCCTGCAAAGTTTGGACGCACTGGCTTTCGACGTAACTTCCCGTTTGATGGCAAGTGGCGAGGTAAGCAATACAGGACTAAGCAGATAGAGGCTTATGCTGTTCGAGAAGGCCCCGATTGGCTGGTCATTACAATTATTACACGGTATTTCTAACTGTCGAAGGAGGAGTTCCCACCATGAGATTCACGTATGATCCCCGCTATAACGTCGCCTACATTCGCTTCCAATCGAAGCAATCCGAAGTGGAGACAGTTTGCATCAGTGACGAGCTGGTCGTGGACATGGCTGCTGATGGAACGCTCTACGGCATCGAGCTACTGAACGCGAATGAGCTACTACGGCGTGAGGATATGGGCAGACTCTTGTTCATCAACGAAGCCACGGGGGAGCGTGCCGAATTACCGCTAACCGTCGGCTGAACGCTTACTCATTGAGTGGGGTGACTATCGTTGGCCTGTAACAGCTCACGGGGATGAGTAGACAGGGGTCAGGGAGAGTAAATGAGTTTCAAGAGTTGCGGAAAGTTGACAACTGATATGCTGGTGAGTCATAATGCAGTCAGCCCGGGAAAGGGAGAGGGGAAGGGCCTACAGAAATCAGGGAGGTGCCGATTTGAGACAGGGTATGAAATTGCCGGTTACGCTGGATCAGGGAGAGGATGGATATATCATTGCTGAATGTCCGGTTCTGCCCGGATGCATAAGCCAGGGCAAAACCGAGGAAGAAGCCCTGGCAAACATAAAGGACGCCATTGAAGGGATTCTGGAGTTAAGACGCAAGCGGGGACTGCCTGAAGTTCGCCTATCCGAGGTAGAGGTTCCGGTTTGATGCAGCGGCTGCCAGTGTTGTCCGGTCGCGAGGCTGCCAGGGCTTTTGAAAAGGGGACTTTGTTTATGACCACCATACGGGAAGTCACATGATTTACTACCAGCCTGACGGCCGGCATCTATCCATACCCGATCATCGTGAGCTGGATCGCGGAACATTGCGGGCGTTGATCCGAAAGGCTTCCCTTACTGTGGAAGATTTCCTAAAGTTGCTGAATAACTAGCCCTTGTTCTCACACCGTAACGTATTGAGGCAAGGGGAGGGGGACTCTAGACTCTCGACTCCAGACTCTAAACTCGTAAAGGGGATGCTACAATATGACGGACATGGTCGCAGAAATCGCTCCGGTTGCCCAGCTTTACCCACCCCAGGGACAATGGACTGAAGAGGACTATTTTGCCCTCCCCGATACCAACCGGTACTTAGAGCTTTCAGAAGGGAGGCTAATCATGCCACCACACCCCACTTACAGTCACCAGACAGCCTTGCAGAATCTGTTCAAAAAGCTTGATGCCTTCGTGGAGGAGCACCAGTTGGGTATCGTGCGGTTTGCTCCTCTACCGGTGCGTCTATGGCCCGACAAGATTCGTGAGCCTGATATCTTCTTCATCGCCACGCAACATTCCGACAGAATCGGAGAGCAAAGCTGCGGGGTCCCGGACTTAGCGATAGAAGTCCTCTCACCCAGTACGCTTGCGACAGATCGCGGTGAGAAGTTCTTTGAGTATGCTCGATCTGGAGTGACGGAATACTGGCTGGTTGATCCTGATGAGAAGAGAATCGAGGTCTATACCCTGCGGGGAAGCGTCTACGAACTTGCGGAGAGGTTCAAGCCTGGCGAGGTAGCCTGCTCCGTATTGCTTTCCGGGTTTGAGGTTTCAGTGGA
>QLUL01000244.1 GCA_018725425.1 Chloroflexota bacterium | reverse complement strand
TTCCATTGACGCAATACGTAAGGTGATACGTTTCATGAATATTTCGCTCGTATCTCTGCGAGTATGTCCTCTACCGGTCTCCCTTTCGCCTTGCCGCTTTTAATTTCTTTTACACGCCTTTCAATCTCTGCGTCCCAAGCTGTCTCAACTTCCTTGTCTATGGCATCATCCAGGCTTACAATGAATCTCTGTGCCAATTCTGCGCGTTCCTCGGGAGACCGAGCGAAAGCTCTATTCGCTACTTCTTGCAGCAATAAACAACTCTCCTCCTTGAGAATTCTTATGATCAGATTTTACCAGATTCAAGGGGGGAAGGGGCCACAGCGTCGCGAGATGTCTCCACCGTTCGGGCTTTCGATCTTGATGACCTCCGCACCGAAATCGGCCAGAAGCTTGGTGCAATAGGGACCGGAGACATACTGGCCCAGGTCAAGGACTCTAAGTCCGGAAAGCGGGCCGACTGCCCCCACAATTCCAGCACTCTGTAAATTGGGGTTGATGTTCTTCTCCACAACCAGGGCATTTCCAGGGTAAACCAGGTAAGACCTGGGAAGACAAGGCCGCTTCGATGATCACCTTGGCCTGATCATATTGCGACTCTTCCGCCACCCAGATCTCTGGCCAGCAATCGATAGGTGGAAGTCCTCCTGCTGCGCTAAGCAGGTTCTCGTTCTTGATTAAGCAAATTATGCCTTGATTTTCAAGAACATTCTTCAGGTGGCTCACCATCATGATGCTCGGCGAACTGTAAACCCTTTTCATTGGGGCACCGCCTTCAGTCAGCAGTCGGGTGGGGCGGGGGACTATTGACTATCGACTATGTGAGCTGGTGGAGTTTCTTGAGCCTGGACAACAGCAGGTCTATGGAGGGTGCCTGTCCTGAATATCGAGACTGACCCAGGGGATCATCAATATCGGAATTGCCCAGGAGCACCTCAAGGGTTGCCTTGACTCCGTAAGCGAGCGCCTCCAGGTGGTACCCTCCCTCCAGGGTGACGAGAAGCCGTCCTCCGCAAAGCTCATCCGAGAGCTCTTTGATGATGGTAACGATATCGGCAAAACCGCGGATACTCAGTTCCATCATCGCTATCTCGTCGGCCCAGTGGGCATCATAGCCGGCGGAGATGAGGATCAGTTGAGGCTGGAAGCGGCGGGCAATTGGGGCCAGTATCTCCCGATATACCTGCCGATACTGATCATCTCCACATCCAGCAGGGAGCGGCACATTGACCGTCGCCCCTCTCCCCGCCCCACTGCCGATCTCATCGATAGCACCGATGCCGGGATAGAAGGGATACTGGTGGGTTGAGAAATAGAGCACATCGGGGTCGTCGTAAAAGGCCTCCTGAGTGCCGTTCCCCTGGTGGACATCGAAATCGACAATGAGCACTCGCTCCAGTCCGTGCCGCTGCTGGGCATATCGAGCGGCGATGGCGATATTGTTAAAAAGGCAAAACCCCATCGCCCGCTGCGGGGTGGCATGATGTCCCGGAGGTCTCACCAGTGCGAAGGCCGAGTCCATTTCCCCGCTCAGCACCGCATCCACCCCGCGGAGGAGGCCCCCAACAGCGTAGAGCGCCGCTTTGAACGAACCCGGCGAGGTTACCGTATCCCCATCCAGCCACCCCCCACCCCTCTGAGAATAAGACTCGACCCTATCAATGTGCCTCTGAGAGTGTATCGTCAGCAGCTCCTCTGCGGTGGCCGCCCGTGGTGAAAGGGGAATTAACTGCCCGATAAGACCCGATTTATCCAGACAGGAAGTTATCGCTAAGAGTCTTTGTTTGTTCTCCACATGGGAGCCGGTATCGTGTTCGAGGTAGATGGAATCATTGACCAGCCCTACTTTCATTTCGCCCCCCAGACAATTATACCAGATGAGATGCAGCGAAGGCAACTAAGAAGGACTTGCCATTCTCAACCCAAGAGTCTATAATCTTAAACGGTGTTGGGTTCCATAAAATCACCCTGAGAGGAAAAATCAAGAAACTCCGCTTTCGCTCGCCTTCTAGAGGACTGGTGCCGCTCTTTATAATGGCCCACTTCGGGCACCACCTGCTGACCGCACTGCCAGTGCCACTCTTGCCTCTCATCCGCGATGAGTTCGCCCTGAGTTACACTCAGGCCGGCCTGGT
>QLUL01000243.1 GCA_018725425.1 Chloroflexota bacterium | reverse complement strand
GTCGGATTGCATAATCAGCACCGTCGCCATGGAAAATCAGTGTAGGTTGCTAACAAGTGACAGGCACTTTGAGGCAGTTCCGAGATTCGATGGGTGAGGAGAACTTTGCTAGAAGCCTTGCAGTATGAATTCATGCAAAATGCCCTGATCGCTGGACTGCTGGCCGCGGTTGCCTGTGGCATTATCGGCTGCTACGTGATAGTCAAGCGGATGGTCTTTATCAGTGGCGGCGTCTCCCATGCCTCATTCGGGGGTATCGGACTGGGGTACTTTCTGGGGATATCCCCAATCGTGGGGGCATTTTTTTTCACCATTGCCGCTGCTCTGGTCATGGGGGTGGTAACCAGGAGAGCTAAGATCACTGAAGATACCGGCATCGGAATCCTGTGGGCCATGGGAATGGCGATGGGGATAATCTTCATTGGCTTAACACCAGGATTTGCCCCCGACCTCATGAGCTACCTCTTCGGAGATATCCTCATTGTGTCTCCCTCCGACATAATCATGATGATGATCCTGGCTGCCGTCATCGTTTTTGTGGTAGCCCTGCTTTATAAGGAGTTTCTGGCCCTCTCCTTCGACGAGGAATTCGCCACAGTGGCCGGCGTTCCCGTCGAGCGGCTCTATTTTCTTCTCTTATGCCTGATCGCCTTCACAGTGGTGGTGCTCATACGGGTAGTGGGAAGTATCCTGGTCATCGCCCTGCTCACCATCCCGGCCGCAACGGCGAGGCGGTTCACCCACGACCTCAAGAAGATGATGCTTCTTGCGATTCTCTTCGGAGGACTCTTTACCTCCGGCGGACTCTGGCTTTCATTCGAGCTCGATCTGGCATCAGGGGCGACGATCATATTGGTGAGCGGAGTAACATTCCTCGCATCGCTCTTTATTTCAAGATTGCGGCTGATGATCGGCTGGGGATGAACCCTGGCGTTACTACGCCGGTTCTATCCTGCCATCCGCTATCCTGAATTTCTCTGCCCGGGCCAAAAACTCGGACGGGAAGCGGTCGAGATCGGTGGTGGTGATCAGCACCTGCCGATAGCTGGAAATAGCCTCCAGTAGATGCTGACGTCTCTCCGGATCGAGTTCTGAAAGGACATCATCCAGAAGCAAGACCGGCCACTCGCCCGTTCGCATCAGCATGAACCTGGCCTCGGACAGCTTGAGCGAGAGGGCAATGGTTCTCTGCTGTCCGCGAGAGCCGTAGGTTCCCATATCCATTTCGTTGACCAGAAAGCCAAGGTCATCCCTATGCGGTCCTATGAGAGACAGGCCGCGCGCCAGCTCCCGCTGGCGCGCGGCGCCGAGCACCCTGTTGAAGGCTTGCTCCACTTCAGGAAGGGCTCCCATTTCGAGCCCCTCCTTATCGATACTTGGCCGATACTGTAGAGTCAGTTTCTCCTGGCCACCGCTGAGTTGATCATGCATCGGGTTGGCCAGATCGTTGAGCTCGGCAATAGTCCGCTGCCGCTGGAGGATGATGTAAGCGCCGGCCTTCACTAGTTCTTGATCCCAGAAGAGCAGCTCGTTGGGTCTGGACTGACAGGCGGCTATCCGGCGTAGAAGGTGGTTCCTTTGTGAGAGGACCTTGTTGTAGCGCTGTGATGCCCTCAGATACTGCGGGTCAACCTGCGAGTTGGTGATATCAAGATACCTGCGACGTGTCGCTGGCTCACCGCCAATGAGGTCAATGTCTCGTGGGCTGAACATCACCATGTTGAGCTGACCAATGAGATCAACCGCGCGGCGCGCCACCCCGTTCACACGGATGTGCTTCTGGATAGTGGCAAGAGTGCCCTGGTGATGCATCGCAGATCGAGGCCGCAGGATGATCTCCAATTGGGCCTTCCGTTCAGCTTTCTGGATGTTGGCCGAAAGGCGGGCGAAGGGCAACTTCTCACCGGCAGCCTCCCAGTTGATGAGCTCCCTCTCGGCAACGGTTCGGGAAAACCGGATGGTAGCCAGAAAACAAATAGATTCCAGCAGATTGCTTTTCCCTTGCGCATTGGCTCCCTGGAACACCGAGACGTGCGGCGGGAGATCGAGCTCCAATCGAACGTAATTGCGGAAATTGGTTAGACTTAGATGCTGAAGGTACACGCGGTATCCTCGTCAAACGCTCGGAAGAATCATCCCTC
>QLUL01000242.1 GCA_018725425.1 Chloroflexota bacterium | reverse complement strand
TGGATCGGCTGGCGGAGGATCACCTGAATGCCCGCCGCCTGGCCGCTGGGATTGCCCAGATCCCCGGATTATCCATTGACCTCGCAAGGGCACAGACCAATATCATTTATTTCGATTTAGACGATGGCCGACTGGCTGCCGATGAGCTCTTAACCCGGCTTGAGAAGAAAGGAATCAAGCTGTTGCGTACCGCGGGCTGCAGCTTTCGGATGGTGACTCATCACGGCATCCGCTCCAAGGACATCGATGCGACCCTCGCAGCCTTAGCTGCGGTAATGGAGGGAATGGACTGAATCTCGCTCAATATCAAACGTACTGCGGCCAGGACAAAGAATAAGGCAGAGAGTTGCCGGGAAAGGCAAAATATGCACCTGAGTGAAGCAGACACTAAGGCGAAATTGATTGACCCCGTTCTCCATCAGTGCGGCTGGACAGAAGAGCTTATTCGTCGTGAAGAAACGGAGCGAGGGGTTGAGATTATAGATGGCAAGCCAAGGCGAAGAGAGCGGGGGAGGACAGATTATCTTCTACGGGTGAGGGTCAACATCAGCACTCAGCCTGTTGCTATTGCCCTGATTGAAGCTAAACGAAGTGCCGACCCTCCGGATAAAGGTCTTGAGCAGGCTAAGAAATATGGCCGCCTGAACCATGTTCCCTTTATCTATTCTTCCAATGGGCATCTCTTTGTGGAATACGATCACTTTACTGGCAAGACCACAGGGCCAGATCCTCTGCAGGAATTTCCAACTCCTGAGATCCTTCGTAAGCGTTATGAGCAAGGGGTCGGATTCTCCTTAGAAAGCAATAGTGCAAAGCCGCTTATTGTATCATACCCGAGGGGAGAAGCAAGCAGGCGGTACTATCAAGATGCTGCCATTCGTGTGACACTTGAAAAAATAGCCAGAGGTGAAAGACGCTTGCTTCTCTACCTGGCCACTGGTTCCGGGAAAACCTTCATCGCGGTTCACATCTTACAGAAGGTCGCCGATGCCGGGCAACTCCGGCGCGCCTTGTTCGTATGCGACCGTCATGAGCTACGGGAACAGGGACTTGGGGCTTTTCAGAATGTCTTTGGCGCTGATGCTGCACCGGTGTCAACTTCAAACCCACAGAAAAACGCCAGAATCCTGATTGCAACTTACCAAACGCTTAATGTGGCCGGTGAAACCGAAGATGCCAAATTCTTTCTGGAGAACTATCCCCAGAATTATTTCAGCCATATCATCATTGATGAGTGCCATAGAAGCGCCTGGGGGAAATGGAGCACTGTGCTTCGACGAAATCCAGAAGCTGTTCAAATTGGGCTCACGGCAACCCCGCGCTCGTTTGGAGGGGGTTCGCAAGAGGAGCGCCGGCAGGATGAAGAAATTACTGCCAATAATCTCGAATACTTTGGTGAGCCTATTTACGAATATAACATGACGCAGGGAATTGAAGATGGCTATCTTCCTGCCTGCGAGATCATCCGGCGAGAAGTAAATCTCGATATGAAGGGCGTGACCCGAAAGGACATTGAGGTTCTCGGGGCAAGAGATGCCACCACAGGCCAATCCATTTCCCCTGACGAGACCAGAGAGAGTTATGAAGCCCCTTCTTTTGAAGATATGATTCAGTTACCTGACAGGGTAAAGACCATGTGTCAGGACCTATTTGACATGTTTCTTCAAACCGGAGGTCCTCAGCAGAAGACGGTTATCTTTTGCACCCGCGATACCCATGCGGGCGCGGTTACCGCCGAAATGAATAATCTCTATGCCGACTGGTGTATTCGAAACGACCGGCCACGCCTCGACCCTCATGCCTTCAAGTGTACTGCTGCTGAGGATGGAAGCGAATATATTGCTGACTTACGGGGTTCAGAGCGGAGTCACTTTATCGCCACAACTGTTGATTTAATAACCACCGGTGTTGATGTTCCTATTCTGCGTAACGTTGTCTTTTTCAAGTATGTCCGTTCCCCCATTGCCTTTCAACAGATGATGGGTAGGGGTTCAAGAATTCATCTGCCTACCAATAAGTTGATGTTTCGTGTCTATGATTACACAAACGCCACACGCCTCTTGGGAGAGGATTTCAAGACCCGCCCCTCGCCCACTCGCGAAATGATGGAACCTGAAGAGGAAAGAAAGGAAAGAATAGTTCTTGTAG
>QLUL01000241.1 GCA_018725425.1 Chloroflexota bacterium | reverse complement strand
ACTTCCAGTCGCCTTTCACACCACTACTTAGTGCCGCTACTTCAATATGCAGCATTGCAATACCACAATCAAGCCGCTTAGAGACGTTAAATTCTGGACCGCTTGTTCTAACGAAGACTGTGATGCCATCATCTTCTACATTAAAACCCCATGGTTGGCGATTTATTGCAGAAGGAGCAAGCCTGGCAGCCTCAAGAGATGCTTTTACCCACTCGGGCCACTTTACTATTTCCATGCCGGTAACCAACTTAGAAATCGATAGGCGCTTATGTGTGCGGCCAAAACCAGTCATTAGCTTCTCCTCCAATGACTCGAATTTCCGCGCATAGCCCACCGGGGTCACGGCTAATATCTGCTCTTTACTACCAATTTCAACAAGAGAAGCCACGCTTTCAGGCCTGAAGAAACCGGCAACCCAACAAGTATTTAACCCCAGGGCCGTCGCCTCCAGAATAATTCCCTCGCCCGTGTAGCCAACTTCCTCTTGAACATACGGACTGTTCATGTCCCCAATAAAAGCGATAAACGCGGGTGCGTCCTTGATCTTACCATAGCTTCCCACGATACCTTTGAAGATGCCTTTCCCAGATTCGGTCACCAGACGTGATCGGGCATGAGGAAATGGTCTGAACTGCTTACAGAGTGTGTCAAGAGCTACTAATGTTTCAGGCTCGATTGGTCGATTTGGATCAAATTGTCTACGAGACCTTCGCTCTGTAATTGCCAGGTGCCATCTTGGGAACGGGATATCCATATACTTAAGTGTAATTCATTTGCGTGTACTCTGCAAATAAACAATAGCAAGGCCGCTTATTCATTTGCAAAGCTGGCCGCTTTGATGTATAATATATTTGGTAGTTAAAGTTTAGGTTGTTACAGGCTCCATATACTCCCCGTGAATCTATGTCAAGCATTGGATGACCCGAACTCCAAACTGCAATTCCGAAGAGGGGAGATCATCCAATGAGTTTCGAAGCCTTTAATTTGCATCCGAGTGTCATGGCCGGTGTACGGGCACTCGGATACACTATACCTACACCAATCCAGCTTAAAGCCATCCCACCAATTATGCAGGGTCACGATCTCATTGGTCTGGCCCAAACCGGAACCGGGAAGACTGCCGCTTTTGCATTGCCAATTCTACACCGTCTGTTGCGAGGCCCACGGGGTCGCGTCCGAGCTCTCATAATCTCACCCACGCGTGAGCTGGCTGAGCAAACATGCGCGGCTATAAATGATTTGGGGAAACAAACCGGATTGCAGAGTATTGCCATTTACGGCGGGTTGAGCATGGACCGGCAAATCCAGAGACTACGCTATGGGGTCGAAATCATCGTAGCCTGTCCCGGGCGATTACTCGATCATCTTTGGAGGGGTACGATCGATTTATCACATCTGGAAATTCTTGTAATCGACGAGGTGGACCGGATGTTCGATATGGGCTTTCTACCTGATGTCAGGGGTATTCTGGAGTGCATAATACACCGCCGGCAAACTCTCCTTTTCTCGGCTACCATGCCCGATGATATCAGGCGTCTGGTGCAAGAAATCCTGCGTGATCCGGTTACGGTACAAATCGGTCGCACGGTGCCGGCAACCACGGTGTCACATGCATTGTACCCAATAAAGCAACATCTCAAGACATCTCTGCTAAAGGAGATCTTACGCAGGACAAAAACAGAGTCGGTCCTCATCTTTACGCGTACCAAGCACCGCGCCGAGCGAGTTGCACAGCAACTGGCGAAAGCGGGCTATCGGGTGACCTCACTGCAAGGTAACATGTCTCAGTACCAGCGTCAGGCCGCACTCGATGGATTCCGGACCGGCTCATTTAGAATATTGGTGGCAACCGATATTGCCGCTCGAGGTATCGATATACTGAAGATTTCACATGTGGTTAACTACGATATGCCTGACACTACGGATGCCTATACTCATCGCATCGGCCGTACCGGGCGGGTTGGCAAAACCGGCGAAGCATTCACCTTGGTGACCGGGGAAGACGCGGCCATGGTGCGTGCTCTCGAGCAGGTTCTCAAAGCACCACTCGAACGCCGGACGCTGCAAAGCTTCGATTACACAATGCCTGCATCGGACAGCGAGTACAACCGTCTTCCGCGCTAACCACGGCAGCGCAGAATGCAAAGTAAGC
>QLUL01000240.1 GCA_018725425.1 Chloroflexota bacterium | reverse complement strand
AAGCAAAGTTCATAAATACGAGGAGGCAGAAGATAATGGCGGAAAACAAAGGGGTCTTGATTGTCGGTGAGCTGTCGGATGGAAAGCTCGCTTCCATAACCGCAGAGCTCCTGGGTATCGGCAGGAAGCTGGCTGATGACCTGGGGCAGGGGCTTTCGGCAGTGTTTGTCGGCCATGGAATCGCCGACGTTGCCGGCCAGGCCCTCATCTTTGGTGCTGACAGGGTCTATCTCATCGACAACCCTCTGTTCAAAGACTATCTAACCGATTCTTATGTGGGGGCACTGGAAAAGCTGAGCAACGATCAAGCCCCGGAAATTCTCCTTCTGGGCCAGACCTCTATGGGGCGCGACCTGGCCCCCCGGCTGGCCTTCAGGTTGGGAACGGCTGTTACCCTGGACTGCGTCGCTCTGGCCCTTGACCCGGATACCAAACTTCTACAGAAGAGCAAACCGGTCTATGGCGGCAATGCTATGGCGGTATATGTCAGCGAGGAAGGTCGCCCGCAAATGGCAACCATCAGGCCGAAGGCCATGGAACCGCTGGGGCAGGATGCCTCGCGAAAGGGCAAAGTGATACCTTTCGATCCCGCACTGGACGAGTCCACCATTAGAGCAAGAGTAGTGAAGAAGATCAAAGAGGAAGTGGTCGGGATCAAGCTTGAGGATGCGGATGTCGTCATCTGTGGCGGACGGGGCATGGGCAGCGCCGAGGCCTTCGAGCAGCTTAACCAACTGGCGAAAATGCTCCATGGGGCTGTGGGGGCTACCAGGCCTCCATGTGACTCCGGATGGGTGCCGGCGCACGTGCAGGTGGGGCTCACCGGCAAGCTCGTCTCCCCGACCCTCTATATCGGCATAGCCCTCTCCGGTTCCAGCCAGCACCAGGCGGGCATGTCAGGTTCGAAGAACATCGTCGCTATAAATAAAGATCCCGAGGCCAATATATTCGGGATCGCCCATTACGGCGTCGTCGGCGACTACAAGAAGCTGCTGCCTGCCTTTATAGAGAAGTGCAAAGACCTCCTCTCGGGGTAAGTTGCTCACTGAAGCTTAGAGTTCTGAGTATAGAGTTTTGAGGAGGGGAGAGTGAGGAGGAGCCTCGATACTCTATACTCAATACTCGTCTTGTTACTCCGGCTTCCTCTGTTCATCCCCGGGCAAAGTTGATAGAATTAGGAATCGAGGGCAGTAACTATGCCTGCAAATCTCACTCCGCAGTACTTCGCGGCAGAGAAGCGCTATCGCAGTGCCGAAACGCTGGACGAAAGGATCGTCGCCCTGCAAGAGATGCTCGCCGTTATGCCCAAGCACAAGGGCACGGATGGGCTTCGGGCTGAACTTCGGACCAAGATTGCAAAGCTCTCCAAGGAAGCCGCAAAGGCACAGGCGACTGCCCGGAGAGGAGGCATCTACCACATCCCCAGGGAGGGAGCGGGGCAGATTGCCCTGGTTGGACCACCAAATGTGGGTAAATCTCAATTGGTTTCGGCTGTCACCGAGGCATCGCTGGAGGTTGCCGACTACCCCTTCACCACCAAAGCTCCCCAGTTGGGAATGATGAAATTCGAAAACGTACAAATTCAGCTGGTGGATATGCCCCCCATAACGGATCACGATGCTCGTCCCTGGTTTGCCTCTCTCCTGAGATCGGCTAACGCCCTTTTGCTGGTGGTTGACCTGTCAGATGATCCGGTGAGGCAGGCGACCGATACCCTGGTTGAGATGGAGAAGTTCCGGGTAGGACCGGCCGGAATCAGAAAAGCATCGGAAGAGGTGCTGTTTCAGAAGAGAGCCATCATCGTGGGCAATAAGAGCGACCGGGACAGTTCCGGATCGAACTATGCCGATCTGAAGGCGCGATATGGTAATCAAATCGCTGTCATCTCTATCTCCGCCGAAAAGGGAACTGGGCTGGAGAAGTTACGCAAGGATATCTTCGACATGCTGGAGGTCGTCAGGGTATACACCAAGGCTCCAGGCGAGAAAACCAATATGGATGACCCTATGATTCTGCGAAATGGGAGCACAGTTGAAGACGCCGCCGAGGGGGTTCACAAGGATTTCCGCAGGGAGCTGAAATATGCCCTGATCTGGGGCTCAGGCAAGTTCGCCGGGCAGCGGGTGAAAAGAGATCATGTCCTTAAGGACGG
>QLUL01000024.1 GCA_018725425.1 Chloroflexota bacterium | reverse complement strand
CCAGTTGTCCGATATTTCTGATCACCAAATCGGCTTTCATAGTCCTATTCGTAGAGATGACTCTCCAGTATCTGTTCCCTGGAGAATCCCTCCAGTTGAAGATAATACTCTGCTACATCAATCAAGGCATCTACCGGGGTAAGCCCAACGATCTCGCTTGCTATAACAGCTACGCCATATTTTTTGGCTTCCATCTTTACCATTTCATAAGACCGGTATAAGGACGTCTGCCTGTAGTTAATCATGTTCATAGAAACCTGGGCTATATTCTTTTCCTTCAGCATAACCCCCATAGCCATCACGTTCTTCAAACCGCCGCCGGCCTCCCTTACAACCTCGGCTATTTTCTTGGCGATATTTATATCGGGGGTTCCCAGATTGACATTGAAGGCAATCAGGGGCATTCTGGCTCCGACTACAGTAGCGCCCGATTTGGGATGAACCTCCCTCGGTCCGAAATCGGGCTCCCAGCCCTCCTCCTTGATCCTGGTTTTCATCCCCTCGTACTGACCTTTTCTAATGTTAGCCAGATTCTTACGTTCCGGGCTGGTTGCTGCCGCCTCGTAGAGGAAAGTGGGAATTGAAAGTCTTTGCGCAATTTCCCGGGCAACCTCCCGGGCAATCTCCACACATTCTTCGATGCTGGATTCGCTGATGGGGATAAAGGGGATTACATCCGTTGCCCCTAACCGGGGGTGCTCTCCGGTATGTCTTTCCATATCAATCAACTCTGCGGCCTTGATCGCCGCACTTATTGCTGCCCGTTGCACCTCCCGAGGAGCCCCAATGAAGGTAACCACAGAGCGATTGTGGTCTTCATCCATGGAGCAGTCCAGTAGTTTAATCCCTTCGATTCTCCGTATTTCGTCGACGATTGACTCGACAACCTCCTTACTTCGCCCCTCACTGAAATTTGGCACACATTCAATGATTTTTGCCACAAACCTTCTCCTGCAAGGTCATAACCCCCATCGCCTATGACCCATCACCTATAACCTCACCGTATTCGTAATCACTTCATCATCGGAATTCTAACGCCCTTTTCCCGGGCTACTTTCACCGCGATATCATATCCCGCATCGACGTGGCGCAGTATCCCCATCCCGGGGTCGGTCGTGAGCACCCGCCTCAGACATTCACCACTCTGAGGTGTGCCATCGGCGACTATAACCATTCCCGCATGGATAGAATAGCCGATGCCGACGCCACCACCGTGATGAACCGCTACCCAGCTAGCCCCGCCTACGGCATTGATGAGTGCATTGAGAATCGGCCAATCAGCAACCGCATCGCTGCCGTCTTTCATCCCCTCGGTCTCCCGGTTGGGTGATGCCACCGAGCCGGTGTCCAGATGATCTCGCCCGATCACTATGGGGGCCTTCAGTTTGCCTCGAGCCACCATTTCATTGATTACCAGCCCGAAATGAGCCCGTTCTCCGTAGCCCAGCCAGCAAATTCGGGCAGGCAGCCCCTGGAAGGCAACCCTTTCCTGGGCCATCTTGATCCACCGGGCCAGTCTCTCATCCTGGGGAAACTCCCTCATCACCGCCTCATCGGTTTTGTAAATATCCTCAGGATCGCCAGATAAGGCCACCCAGCGGAAGGGACCTTTCCCTTCGCAGAAGAGTGGTCTAATGAACGCGGACACGAAGCCCGGAAAGTCGAAGGCGCGGCTCACACCCGCTTTCGCTGCCTGTGCCCTGATATTATTGCCATAGTCAAAAACTACCGCCCCCCTCCCTTGCAAATCCAACATCGCCTCCACGTGTACCGCCATTGACTGCATCGCCCGCCTGATATACTCTTCTGGATTAGTCATACGAAGCTCAAGAGCTTCGGGGAGGGTAAGCCCTTTCGGCACATATCCATTCAGTGCATCATGGGCCGAGGTCTGGTCGGTGACTACGTCAGGGATGATTCCCCTGCTTACGAACTCCGGGAACACCTCGGCAGCATTGCCCAAAAGCCCGATAGAAAGCGCCCTCCCTTCCCCTCTAGCCTGCTCGGCTAATCTCAGGGCCTCACCCAGATCATCGGTCGTAGTATCGAGATACCTGGTATCCAGGCGTCGCCTGATCCTTTTTTCATCTACCTCAACGATGATTCCCACCCCACCATTCATCGTTATCGCCAGGGGCTGAGCTCCACCCATCCCACCTAACCCAGCAGTGAGGACCAGCTTCCCCTTGAGCGTGCCGTCGAAATGCTGGCTGGCCAGTTCGGCAAAGGTCTCGTAGGTGCCCTGGAGAATCCCCTGAGTGCCGATATAGATCCAGCTTCCGGCGGTCATCTGCCCATACATCATCAGGCCCTTCTTTTCCAGCTCCCAGAAGTTTTCCCACGTTGCCCAGGCGGGAACCAGGAGAGAGTTGGCAATGATCACCCGGGGCGCCAGCTCATGGGTCTTAAAGATGCCCACCGGTTTGCCAGATTGGACTAGAAGGGTTTCATCATTCTCCAGCTCCTTAAGGCTCCGAATAATGGCGTGATAACACTCCCAATTTCGAGCCGCCTTACCCTGGCCACCGTAGACCACCAATTCCTCTGGCTTCTCCGCCACCTCCGGATCAAGGTTATTCATCAACATTCTCATGGCAGCCTCCTGCTGCCACCCTTTACAACTGAGCTCATTGCCGCGTGGCGCCTTAATTGTCCCCATTGAAAGCCACCCCCCTCTTTATTTTCTTTATTTCGGTAACCATAACCTCATCCTTAATTAGTCCAGCAACTTTGCTTATATCCCGATACAGTATTCGGTCTTCTGTCAGATGGGGCACCTGCTGTCTAATGATTCGATGGGCGATGCCGGTTCCTATCCCCGGCTTTGATGGATGCCGGTAATCTATACCCTGAGCGGCGCACAGAAGCTCAATGGCCAGGATATTTTGCAGATTCGCTGAGATCTCGAGTGCCTTTCGGGCAGCGATGGTGCCCATACTCACGTGGTCTTCCTGGTTTGCCGACGTGGGAATGGAGTCTACACTGGCGGGATGTGAAAGCACTTTGTTTTCTGAGACCAGTGCCGCCGCGGTATACTGAGAAACCATGAATCCGGAGTTTAGACCGCCCTTTTCGGTTAAGAAAGCGGGAAGCCCGGAAAGAGCGGGATTTAGCAGCCTTTCTATTCGTCTCTCTGCGATATTACCCAGTACGGAAAGGGCAATCCCCAGAACATCCATGGCTATCGCTATGGGTTGACCGTGGAAATTCCCACCGGAGATGACCTCCCCAGTTTCCTCAAAGATCAGGGGATTATCGGTGGCAGAGTTTATTTCCCTCTCCAGGACACTTCTTACGTAGGCAAGGGCATCACGGGCGGCGCCATGAACTTGTGGAATACAGCGCAGGGTATATGCGTCCTGAACCCTTCCGTGATTAGCCTTCTCCAGGATTTCACTCTGCTCAAGGAGGAGCCTGACGTTTTCTGCGCAGCGAATCTGACCGGGGTGGGGCCTGACTCGCTGGATTTTTTCATCAAATGCCGCTAATATCCCCTCAAGGCCCTCCATGGTCATTGCTGCTGCGATATCAGCAGTTTGCACCAAATTTTCACCCGCAAGCAAGGCAAAGGTGCCTATTGCCGTCATTACCTGGGTGCCATTTATCAGGGCAACGCCCTCTTTTGCTTCCAGAGTGATCGGCTTGATCCCCGCTGTCGCCATAGCCTGTTTGCCAGACATCCTCGTCCCTTTGTAATATGCTTCCCCCTCTCCCAGCATTACCAGAACCATGTGGGCAAGGGGTGCGAGGTCACCACTTGCACCCACTGAGCCCTTCTCCGGGATAACGGGATGAACCCTTTTGTTAGTCATCTCTAGCAGGGTATCCAGAATCTCCTCCCTTACTCCGGAATATCCCTTCGCCAGGGCATTGACCCTTAAGAGCATAATAGCTCTCACTATTTCTTCGTCCAGTGGGGCACCGACCCCCGCTGCATGGCTCATTATCAGGTTCTTCTGAAGATATCGGCCTTCATCCCGCGAGATCACCACGTCACTGAATTTCCCGAAGCCCGTGGTGATGCCGTAAACAATCTCCCCCCGGTTCACGTATTCCTCAACCATCTTGCGGGATTCCCTGATGCGCTGCCGGGCATAATCTAATAGACGAACCTCTATTCCCTTGCAGGCGACGCTTTTTACATCCTCCAGGGACAGATTCTCACCATCAATTAGAAGGGGCAAAGTCAAGACCTCCTTAAATTTTGATCAATCGCCGTTCGCTAACTTATCGAAGTGTTCCTTCATCTTTCCCTTGCCAAGCTTCGTATCTTTATCTTTGATGGCGGCATAGATTTGGCGATGTATCTCTAGCGACTCTTCGATATATTGCCGATCTTAGGCAAATAGTAGTCTGCTTCCACCTTTTGCCATAACATCTGCCTCATGAGTTCGAGGAGAAGACGAACAACCCTTTCTATCACAGGGTTTTGGGTAGCCCTGGCTATGGCCAGGTGAAAATCTCGATGCGCCTGCAGATAGTTCTGGTAATCGTTTATAGGCTTGGGATTTCTCTACGCCCGCCGCTATTGTTCCCAGTAGCGCCCGGGACTTACCTGCTTCCCATAACCCAACCAATCGTCCATCTTCACAAATAAGCGGTCCATCCAGCGTGTATTCTTCACCCCCCACCTAACTGCGCTGTGCAGCCAGCCGGACGGCTTATTGAACGGGCAAACCCTTATGCAGTTGGAGCATGACGATCCATTTGCCACCCAAAATCTGAGACACTTTTCGGCATTCACTGGCCACCGGAACAGTCCCTCTCTATTAGATATATTGTGTATTTCTTGGGTTGGCTCTCCATGCATAATCGCCCGGCTGGGACAGTGTTGCGCACACTTCTCACACTTAAGGCAGAAATCCCAAACACCAAATTCAATTGGCTTATCCGGAACAAGGGGTAAATCGGTTAAAACCTTGCACAGTCGAATCCGAGGACCAGTTTCGGGGGCAATCAGGAGACCCATCCGTGAGAGCTCGCCCAGCCCCGCATCAATGGCTATGGGGATATTGCAGGCGGTATCGTTTCCTGAGGGTATCGCCCTGTAGCCCAGACCACGAATAAACTGTGCCACCAAGTTAGCAGTAAATGCCATCTTGGAATAGCCAAGTCCGGTTGCGGCTTCGGCTGGTTGGGCAGGGGATGACTTTAGTGCTTCGTAATCCATCTCTATGGCAATGGCTATAGCATACTTATACTCTTCCGGTATCTCGAGCGGCGCATGCTCCGGGTGCATCCGGTCGAAGACATCAAAATAGTGAGAATAGACCCACCGTCTATCCAGCTCGCAGACCCCTACCAGGGAGGCACCAAAGAAGGTGGACACCCTCTTGATGTTGCTCGTCATCTTTGCCGGGTCATCGACAGGCAGCTTCACCCCAGTTGGTCGCCTGGTCCAGCCGGGTTCCGTGGTCTCCCAGGCGTATAGTCCCTGCTTACCACCCCTATTCCCTTTGGCAAAGTCTGTCTCCAGTCTCCAGGCGGCATCCACAAAGGCGGCATCCTGCAGCGTGAAGCCCGGCCTGTTCCTTCTAAGTAACTCTGCGAAATCCTTCTTTTCAATGTAAAACCTCTGTCCCATGTCAAGCTGGACTGGGTCCCAATTCGCTCTCTTTAGCATTTCATTCTTCTGGTCGAACCTCTCTACCTTCCCCACAACATATCTGTCAGCCCCCTTGGCTGGCGAATCGGCCTTCATTTTCCTCCTGGTATAAGTCCAGGGTTTTATGTTTCCGGGGACATAATACTTATTTCTTCAGGCAACCGTGAAGATCTCCTTCTTGAATCTGCCCTCCAGGTGCCATAGGCATGTTCTGTCAGGGTCTTGAGCCTTTCTTCCGCCCTGGTCATTCGCACCCTCCGTTACTATGGGTAAATTCCTCTGAGGGTTAAGGCCTGTGCTATTCGCCCTATTGCAAGCATGTGGGCAGCGGTTCTCATATCCACCTTCTCATGTTGACTAATACTCAGCACTTCTCCAAAGGCGTTAGTCATTATGTGTTGTAGCTTATCGTTTACATCCGCTTCATCCCAGAAGAAGGACTGTATCCCCTGCACCCACTCGAAGTATGATACTATATAAAGAAATTCATTTTTGCGCAAGACTTCAGATTTAGGGGACTAACTGCGGCCTCCATGGACGAACTCCGCCACCTCTTGGGCTAACTTCTCCCCCTCACTCTCACTGAGGGCAATTCCTCTCTCCAGCATTTGTATGTATCGGCTGATGTCGGCATCTTGCCTCATCAACTGCTCCAGATTCTCATTCAGCTTTTCTATCTCCAGATCGAGCTCTCTAAAATCCAAACCGAGCTCAAATCTCGCATCCAGCACTTCAAGGATGTGTTTAGAAGCTGTCGGGTCTCCAACTGCAGAAAGGTAAAATGGCACGTTAACCCAGAGCCCGCATCCGGGGATACCTCTCCTCTTAGCGACCCATATGAGGAAGCTGCTCAGGGTAGGCATGCTACCCGGAAGGGTTTGGTAGTCCATATCTATTTCGACACCATAAGTCGCCAGCTCCCCCTTGAGTTGGCGCTGGTTGACCACGGAGAAAACCCGTCTCGGGCTGAGGTGAGCGGAAGCGGAAACGACCCCACCTATGGTGTAGAGTTCCTTCACTTTGAAATGGTCCCGGGCTAAATCCAGCACGGCACTCAAGAACTTGTAATGCTCACGGCTGGGCGCATCGCTATCGAAGATAACGATATTCCTTGCCGATGAGGAGGAATAGAACCTGCTCTCCGGGAACTGAATTAGATCATCTTCGATCTGGACCCCATCGAGAGAGAAGAACCCTAGCGGTTCGATCTCGCCAGATTCTTCAAAGCCCAGGCTCCTAGCCAGGAACTCGATCACACCGGGGGCCACCCCTCCCGCATCATAGCTCCAGGCCACAATCAGAGTCGGGTTCCCCGCCTCACGCTTTCCACGGATTCTAGACGGCTGCTCCCTGGTCAAGCTTCCTTACTTCCTTTCTTGAAGAACTCTTCGATATTTTGCATGATCCTTTTCTTATCCTCCTCCGTTATTTCTCCCGGCTCCTCTTGCCTTACGTAGTCAACGTCCTTCAAACGGTCAATATGCTCCCTTATCTCCGGCGGGATCATCTCATAGAGTTCTTCAATCCTCTGGCCTACCTCTTGGGCCAGCCTTTCAAGTGTGCTCAGATCAATACTGATGCCGAGGGCATGGTTTAGAACCTCCAATATAGATTTCGATGCCTCAGGATATGGCGTGGGAAACTGGGAAATGTAGACCGGTATCTCCCCCAAAAGGCAGATACCCTTCAGCCCCCTTTTCCGGGCTACTCCCAGCAGAAGCCCGTTGAGTCCAGTGATGTTACCCTCACCCTCCCTCCCCTCGATATCACTCATCAGGATGGTATTCGGATATCTTCGCATTTCGCTTAGCAGCTCTTCGGCGTTCGGCACGGCCCAAATCCGGGGTTTCATAGTGTGATGAATCGGAGCAACGGCGGCGGCGGCGGTGTAGATCCTTTCACATCCCTGAAGCAAGGCCACATCTAGAACGAGATTGGCCATCTCGTAGCCCTTCCGTCCTCCACCAGGCTGTTCCTCCGCCACAAAGAATATCAGATCTTTGCGGCCAATTTTCTTGAAATAGAATCGGCATGTGGGGAATGCGATGTCCTTTAACTCACCATCCCTGATGGAAACCGCACGGGGATAGAAGAAATCCCAGGGCTCTATTTCGGCAAAGAGCTCGGCATTTACTGTTCCTCTCAGGGTGTCCACGGCGATCAGCCCGACGTTCCCGATTCCCGGCCAGGCGGCGATTAAGTCGGGCTTCTCCAGCTCCGGTTCCTGGTGAAATCTGATTCCCATCGTTCTACTCCCTATGCTGCCACTTTCTTAAATCCTTACTACCTCAGCCCTTACCTCCTCCTCGATGGTCAACAGCCCGTAATAGTACTTGGCAGGCCCGGGATTGAAGAGAAGGCTCCCCCGAATAACTTTGCTGTACGGCTCATGAGAGTGGCCGTATATGATAATATCCACGTCATCGAACATCGGCCTTATTCTTTCCGCTATCCCCCAGGGGCCTCCCGAGCCGTGCGTGAGTCCTATCATTTTCCCGTTAGCGGTAAACAATTCCTTTGATGGCAGCATTCGCTTGAGCTCACTTGAGTCCATATTGCCGTAGACCGCCTTCACCTCTCCAATCGTCCGCAGTTCATCGAGCACCGTCCCTTTGGTGAAATCCCCGGCATGGACGATGAGGTCTACCTCCGCCAGCTTCATCAGAATCGGGTCCGGGATATTGCTCAACGACTCAACATGGGTATCGGAAATCACAGCGATCTTCAATGGATGCCTCCGTTTATCTATCATTATAGACAACTTCACGGACTAAAGCCACCCCCGCGGGGGTTAGGGTGTTGTAGTCGTGGCTATTCGTAGTCTTATTATACATGCACCGGGGCTTTTTATCACTGCCCTTTTACGCTATAATTGAAAGGCACAGGGAGCTCATGGTAATGAAGCCTATACGCGGGGTATCCTGGGGTTGGCTGGGAAGGAAATTGAGGGCTCAGTTCCTGACAGGCATACTCGTTGTCGTTCCTATCGGTGCCACCATATTGATACTGGCATGGATTTTTGATGCCATTGACGGCATTCTGCGGCCGGTAGTCATATATATCTTCGAGAGGCCGGTCCCTGGTGTGGGCTTTGCGGTAACCATATTATTGATTTACCTGGCCGGAGTCGTCGCCAGCAATGTTGGTGGAAGGGCACTGATTCGTTATGGCGAGACACTGCTGGCAAAGCTGCCGGTGGTTCGGCAACTTTACGCCAGTATCAAGCAAATCCTGGAGGGCTTTTCCACTACAGGCAAGACCGGCTTGATGCAGGTGGTGCTCGTAGAATTCCCCCGAAAGGGGATGAGGGCTATAGGCTTTATCACCAACGAATCGTCCGATGAATCCGGCAATAAGCTGATCAACATCTTCATACCAACTTCCCCTAACCCGACATCTGGTTTCCTGCAGATAGTGCGGGAAGAGGAGATCATCCGCACCAATATACCGATCAATGAGGCGATGAAGATGGTCATCTCTGCCGGTAGAGTCTCACCCCAGGATATAAGTGAGAAGTTTACAGAATTTCTATGAGACATTGACACCATGGCCCGTAAGCGCCACCGCGCTGATCGAATTAACTGTAGCCCATAATGAAACGGATGTTCCATTTTTAAGGGCTTGCTAGATTCGGAAATAAATGCCTACACAGTGAATTTTATAAGGGTTGAAAAGGCAAATTCGTATCTGTTTTTAGTGATTTTCACGGATAACGGGTGGAACATCCGATGAAATGAGGTGCAATCGAAACAATCGCGTGGTGGTTCGTGGGATTGCTTCGGCACTTCGTGCCTCGCAATGACAGACGGGGGGTTTCAGTGGGTCTCCCCCTGATGCATCTTGTCTAGTGTGAACTCTGCTTGCACTATGCTTTCGTGGGAGGAAGACTATGGAGATCGTGGATTTACGCAGCGACACCGTCACCTTGCCAACGCCGGCGATGCGTGAGGCTATGTATCACGCCGAGCTGGGCGACGACGTGTTTGGCGAGGACCCCACGATCAACCGACTTGAGGAGATGACGGCCGAACAAATGGGAAAGGAGGCGGCGCTGCTGGTCCCCAGTGGCACCATGGCCAACCTGGTGTGCGCACTTACTCACTGCGCCCGGGGCGAGGAAGTGATCCTGGGGGATCGGTCACACATGTTTATTAACGAAGCCGGGGGTATCTCGGCCCTGGGTGGGATACATCCACATATCATCCCCAATCAGCCTGATGGCACGATGCGGCTGCAGGATATTGAGGACGCCATTCGTGGCGATAATTTGCACTACCCGCGCACCCGGCTGATCTGTCTGGAGAACACCCATAATCGCTGCAATGGGTCTCCCCTGACGGCCGAGTATACCGGCTTAGTGGTGGCGCTGGCCAGGCGCCGCGGCCTCTCAACCCACCTCGACGGTGCTCGGATATTCAACGCCGCGGTGGCCCTCGGGGTGAACGTTAAGGAATTAACGCGTGGAATCGACTCCGTGATGTTCTGCTTGTCCAAGGGACTTGCGGCACCAGTGGGGTCAATGGTGTGTGGTTCCCGTGCCTTCATCGCCGAGGCGCGGCGAAATCGCAAGATACTGGGTGGCGGTATGCGCCAGGCCGGGGTCATTGCGGCTGCGGGTATTGTTGCTCTGGAACAGATGCTGGATCGGCTGGCGGAGGATCACCTGAATGCCCGCCGCCTGGCCGCTGGGATTGCCCAGATCCCCGG
>QLUL01000239.1 GCA_018725425.1 Chloroflexota bacterium | reverse complement strand
CTGAGGTCATACGAGAGATATCTATCCTGAAGTAGGCGTCAAGTATCAGGACCATTATGTCTCTTGCCAGCTCACGCTCATAAGGGGTTAGATATCCCTCTTCCCACCAGTAGCGAGGAGCATCATTACCCCTCCCTCCTGCTATTGCAGCCAGTGGTGTCACCAGCAGCAATACCGCAGCGACGAGTAAAGCGATCCCTTTTATTCCCTTCGGTCTCATTGTTGTTACCCTCCGCTTCTCATTTTTATCCACTTTTTTGTGAGAGTGGACGAACTCCCCGTTATAGCTTCGTTTTCACATAACCATCGCCCCCTTCCATCAAAGGCGAGGCGGGCACTGGTATGTTGGCCTCTATATGTGAGACGTCTGGAACACATAATTCTGCTCATCACTTGCGCTCGTTTTTCTGCGTCAGCGTATATAGCTCTGGGGTCAATTATTAATGCCCCTCGGTCAAGGACAGCGGCAAATCATCTCGTGTATGGATACCATCCTGGCAGTTCAGTTCTTATCCCAGATATTGGGGAAAAGAAGCGATATACCCTACCTTGGTACACTTTTCTACCGGAGTGGATTCCTAATACTGCCACTCCTCGCGTTATCTCGCCGCCAACGATCCTTGACATAGGGTGGAGAATGGGAGCGCCACTATCTCTAGGATCGGCATGATAATCTGCCCAGACCTGATGCCGGAGAAAAGTTCCTCGGACGGGGCAAACTATGTCTCTCCTTGTCCAATGTACGCGCCCAAATTGTAGGCCACTCCTTGCCCCAGACATCCAGAGCTCGTGTTGCCGGTGTACATCATCCAGCCAGCCGAGAACTGGCTTTTTGCCATCCATTCCGGGATCCCCCAGATGGACATATGGGGGGTTGACACGCCTGTCGGCAATTGCCACTCGGGCTACATCCGCAAAACCACCCAACGGTGCGACTGCTGCAACCTGCCCGGCGTTGTGCGGATGCCCTGGTTGGTACACGACCCGATTTACAGGGGTTGTACCGGGCAATCTGCCAGGACCAAAGTGTCCAGTGATGAGATAGTCCTCATCATCCCACCAGAAGGGGATTGGCCTTTGCACTACGAAGCCTGTTGTGGCCCATCCTGTCTCCCCGCGTATCGCATGGCGAAGCCCACCAATTATGAGAGCATGGGGGTGGTCTCTCGGATCAGTTGGGATGCGACCTGGGAAGGGCCACCAACCGGGAGCGGAGCTAACTGCCCCCGATTGAGTTGCAACATCCGCATGTACCGCTATGCACCCTATATCGTACCCTAGATCGAATCGTATGCGTCCGCCAAGCGAAAATTTTACGGGAACATCGTAGATGCCGAATGTCTCCGCCTCCTCAGATATCACGGCATGAACTTCAGGCACATACCGTAGAAGAGCCTCATCAGCGGTCACTGTGTCCATACACAACCCTACTGAGATGTAACCCGCACCAACGCCAAGGGAAGTGAGTGGTGCCGTGGTTAGTTCAAGAATAAGGATGAGCGCAAGGTCCTGCACTTCCTCCAATCTCTCGAGCCACTCTTTTATCTCAGCCTGGGTATCATACGCTCGGAGCTTTCCGTATACTGCAATGACATAGGGGTTTCTCGCGACCAACTCTTCTATCTCTTCTCTCGTGACCAATCTTAATCTCAAAGGAGGCGGAGGTGGGTTAAGGAGACGTTGAAACTCCTCCAGCGTCATATTCAGCAGATCATAACGATTGAGCTCTGGATGAAGCTGTAGCATTATGGCAATCTCCTTCTCGCGGTATTGAGGGTATATCAGTTCCCACCAGTAGGTTACATCAACCGGGAGTATAAACTCCCCGGGAATGGGTCTCTCCCCAGGCATTTCAAATATCCCTGCAGGCATTTGAAATCCCCTCTCCCTGGCGTAATGCTCAAAGAGGCGAAGTGCCTTCTTCTCTCCTTCAAGACCTATCGATGTCCCGACGTCCTCAAATTCTTGTGGGCTCATCCTGCTGATATCAATTCCGAAGTAACGGTCAAATATCAGGGTCATTATCTCCCTCATCTGCTCACGCTCATAAGCAGTTAAAGGCGGCACTTCCCACCAATAGCGAGCGTCCCATTCCCATCCTTCCCCTGTCGTCGGTCTGAATTCCCCATTAATACCCTCTCCTGCTATTGCAG
>QLUL01000238.1 GCA_018725425.1 Chloroflexota bacterium | reverse complement strand
TGCAAAACAAGCCAACCCCCGCCAATCAGTCCGCCGATTGACAAATCGTCTGCGGGATCATAGAATAGCAGTTAGTTAGAAAGACAGAAATTTCAATAATTCCTGTGCTTCGTAAAGGGGCTTCGCCCCTTTAAAACCCGAGGACATAAAGGAGTCAGCGGCATCAGGGGGAGAATCCCCCTGATGATCTTGCCGTTAGTGGAGGACAAGAATGATAGATGATTTGATCCGCAGCAACCGTAGTTTCCGCCGATTTGACCAGGGCGTGACTTTGAGTCGCGACACTCTGGTGGACCTGGTTGATCTTGCCAGGCATTCCGCCTCGACCAGAAACCTTCAGCCGCTGAAATACATCCTTTCCTGTGAGCCGGAACGCAATGACCTGATTTTCGCTACCCTGACCTGGGGCGCGGCGCTCAAGGACTGGGGTGGCCCGGCTGAGGGGGAGCGCCCATCGGCATATATCATCGTGCTCGGCGACACAAAGCTGACCGCTAACTTTGGGTGCGACCACGGCATCGCCAGCCAGAGCATCATGCTGGGAGCGAAGGCGAGGGACCTGGGAGGGTGCATGATAGCCTCGATCGATCGCCCAAGGCTCCGCGCGTCACTCAATATCCCTGATCGCTATGAGATACTTCTGGTGCTCGCCATCGGCAAACCGGCTGAAACGGTGGTGATCGAGCCGCTAGGGCCGGAGGGTGACACACGCTACTGGCGCGATAGCCAGGGCATTCACCATGTACCCAAGCGCTCGCTGGATGAGATCATCCTGAGTAATGGGTGACAATCAACCGATCACGCATCACGGATTACGCATTACGATTCACGGCAAGAGCAACAAAAGATGGGTATTACCGATTCGATCGGCAATACGCCACTTGTAGAGCTGAACAACCTGAACGGGAACCCCAGGGTAAGACTCATGGCCAAGCTAGAGGGAAGTAATCCCAGGGGCTCGGTCAAGGACCGCATCGCCTATTACGTGAAGGTAAAGTTAACCATGCCCGAATGCGTCAGCGTTGAGAGACGGCGGACCATCGAGGCTTTTGGAGCGGAGATCGAGCTGACTCCCGGATATCAGGCAACCGATGGCGTTATTCTGCGGGCACATCAGATTCTCAAAGAGAACCCTGAGAGATATTATATGCCGAATCAGTTCGATAATGAGAGTAATGTAATAGCCCACAGATTTCCGTAAGTGCAGCTTCTGGAGTGGATTAGGCGGATTCCGTCCAAGATACCGAAACGGTGGGAGAAAACGGATTCCGTATAAACAATAGTTAGGCCAATAAACTTTTTCATTACTTCTCTCAAGGAATTTGATATACTTAAGATTATGCACGGGTATAAATTCACACCTTACTTTGAAAATGAAGTTTTACGAAAACGGCCATATAATCAGAAAAGAGTGGTGTATCCGAGTGATTGAGAATGCAATCCGAGTAGAACCACAGGAATGTAACCGATTTCGTTTCTGTGGTGTTATTGAAGAACTTAACGGTAAAATTCTTCGAGTTATCACTCTTGCGGATAAGATTACCATTCATAATGCTTTCCCAGACGGGAGGTTTAAATTATGAGGTTAAACTACTATCCAGACACAGATTCTCTCTATATTGATCTGGCTTCCAAGCCGAGCACTGAAAGTCAAGAGGTTTCAGAGGGCGTTGTTCTTGATTACGGCGCCGATGGGAATCTTGTTGGCATCGACATTGATAATGCCAGCAAGAAACTGGAGCTCAAAGAGTTAAGCTTAAGCAAGCTCCCTGTGGAACTTCAAACTATATCGGCCTAACTCCTCGCTGCACCTGACCGCTATTCCGCTACGTTCCATAGCGGCAGGTGAGCTTGGTCGTTGGATGGCCCACATTGAAGACAGAAGTCTCGCAATAATGTATAATTGAAACCGTCATGAAAGAAGATATCCAACATGATCTTTCAGAAACGTTAGTTCTGAGGCAGATCGCAGAAAATGAATGGGAATTCGAGTATGCGAGACTGACTCGCCGAGAATGGGATCGATTCTATGACATATTGGATCTGTGGAACAGTGGCTGTAGAGGTAGTATCTCTAAATCGGAGCGGGGTTATCGCCAACTTCTCAGCGACTATCCCGAATTCATAGATGTCTATCACCACCTTGCAATTTTGCTTGATGAGACAG
>QLUL01000237.1 GCA_018725425.1 Chloroflexota bacterium | reverse complement strand
AACTATTGTATGATTTGGATGATAAAATAGGATTCGGGTGGAATTTAGGGTTTCAAGGATTAGGAGGTGGTTTGCATAGGTGAATTAACGCAGGTTAATCATAGGGAAAGCGGAGAATAAGGGAAAAATTCACGGTTGTTATAGTTGCTCTCTGTCTTTACGGGAAGGATGTGCTTTAGGTTTTTTTGGATGCGTGACGATAATTTATAGAGAAGAGTGTCAGAATATTGAGGGAGGATGATTACTGATGGATTTTTGGAATGTTATGCGAGTCAACATTTTTTCTGCTCCTGTTTTGTTTTTTATACTCGGGGTTCTTGCGGTCAAACTTAAATCTGACCTAAAAATTCCAAGCGACGTTGGGCGAGGGATAGTTATCTTCTTAATGGCGTCCATTGGGATTAGAGCCGGGGCAGATATTGCGGTAACGCCAGGCGGGCTCGTGGCGGTGTTGCCCTTTGCGCTGACTGCTGCAGTGTTTGGAATAACTGTAGCTGCGATAACCTATTTTATTTTGGTCAAGCTTTTACGGCTCGACTCGGCTAACGCCGGGGGGCTGGCCGCTGCTTTTGGTGCGGTAAGTTCGGCAACCTTGATGGTGTCCCTCGCCTTGTTGGATAGCTTGGGAATACCATACGAAAAATTTGTTCCTGCTCTCTACCCATTCATGGATTCTCCTGCAATCATTACGGCCCTCTTCCTAGCCAAGTTGGGCATGGCTCGATACCCCCAAGCTCTCGGGGCGTCTACGTTAAAAAGTCCGACAGACCAAAAGAAAATGAGTACCACTATTGTGGAGTCTTTTACAAACAGTGGGGTTTATGTTTTGCTGGGTTCGCTGGTAATCGGGATAATTGTTGGTCCGGTAAGATTAGAAAGGGAGATGCAATTATTTGACTGGATGTTCAGAGGAATTTTATGCCTGTTTTTATTGGATATGGGTATCTTAGCAGCAGCTCGTCTGAAGGAGCTTAAGGCTGTTAGCCCGCTGGTTATTCCTTTCGCCATAGTTACAGCCCTGAGCACTGGATCGCTGGGCGTTCTTGTAGCCACTCATCTCGGTTTAAGCCCGGGAGGAGCCTTTGTTTTTTCTGCTTTGGCGGGAGGGGCATCTTATGTAACCGTTCCTGCCGCCATGCGGGCTTCTTTGCCTGAGGCCAATCCGTCTCTTTATTTAGGTACGGCCATCGGGATTACTTTCCCCTTTAATATGGCTATCGGCTTTCCAATATACTTGCATCTTGCCCACATCCTTGCCAATTAAGGCAGGGTGTGGCCATTTTTTCAGCGAGGAGGAATTTAGGTGATTAAAGTTAAAAGGATTGAGATTATCGCCAACTGTATAGACATGAGAACGGTTATTAGCGAAATGGATCAGATTGGGATAAAAAGATAGGAATTTGGTTTTCCGATACTTGATTCCACTGCAAATTCTAACTTCCGGTGCTTAATTAGCCCCTGTCAATTTCCCATCCGGCCCATTATCAAAGGATGTTGAGGCGTAGAAGGTGTTTGCCTAGCGATTGGGGGCGCAAAAAGACCAGAAAGCTCCTTTGTTTGGGGATTTTTATCCCTTTTAGCCTAAAATGGGCATGGGCATCCCTTGTGTGGGTTGGGCATGCTTTGGCTGGTAACCTCCTTGCAGGTACTTGATGAGTCGCTTAATGTTTTGTGCGGTCACTTTTAGACCACACACTACCGTGCTCTTGACTATCCCGCGCACGTCTAACTTATCTAGGCCGGTACGTTTTAAGGCGGAATTACTTCCTTCAATTCCCGCACGCTTCTTGTTAATCTTAGATTAACTTGGTGTTTTCTTTTTGCGCGGATTACATCATTGGCTCGTTCACGGCCGGCATGTACTGCCTTCAGTCACCGGTTATGAAAGGCGCCAGGTATTTGATCTGCCGCCCATTAAACTTGTCCTCGCGAACTTGTCCCTGCGAAGGCAGGGATGCGGGGAGTGGAAGTAACCGAGTATCAGGCCGAGAATAAGCTTTGCCCCCATTGTGGCTATCTCAACAAAGCTGCTTATCCCGAAGGGGTCCAGTATCCGGTACAATATGGGCCCCGTCTAAAAGCTACCGCCGTCTATTTGGGCCAGCCTCCTGCCCTATGAACGCACCAGCGAGCTTTTCGCCGATCTTTTTGGCCATCACTTGAGTCAGGCTA
>QLUL01000236.1 GCA_018725425.1 Chloroflexota bacterium | reverse complement strand
ACTTAGAAACGAAGTTTGTGGCTGCTAACACCTTGATCGGCCTCGACCGCCCCCAACAGGCGGTGTTAAGAACAGGATACGCCGCTGTGCCCATACGAAATCCGGCGATTGACGAGAAGGAAGAGCAACTTGCCAGAGTTCGAAAACGCCATTTTACCGCCCGTACACCCAGGACCAAGCACAAATGCAGAGAAGAGGACAGGCAACTACGCTCTGAAATCAGTGCCCTGCTCAGAAGTGATGGGTTTTCCCGTGAGACGACAGAGAAACTGGCCTACTGGGACCCTTACGACCAGAACGCCTCCGCCGACTTCTTTGACCCGGAGTGGATGTTTGGGATTAGCAGGGGTTTTGATGTGGTGATCGCTAATCCGCCATATGTACGGCAAGAGCAAATTAAAGACCAAAAGCCACTCCTGCAAAAAGCAGGCTATGAGGTCTATAACTCCACTTCTGACCTTTATACTTATTTCTATGAGAAAAGCTGGCAGATACTGAAGCCAGACGGATTTTTAACTTTTATCTCCAGCAATAAATGGATGCGGGCAAAGTATGGCGAAAAACTGCGTCAGTTTTTCAAAGATAAAACCCGGGTTATGGAGCTTATTGACTTTGGCGGGCATAAGGTATTTGAGACGACGGTTGATACAAATATTATGCTCTTTCAAAAGACCAAGCCGGAAGAAGATTATAAAATGCCCTTTATCAATATAAGCAATGAATTTGATGGTGAAAACTTAGAACCCACGGTTCGCTCGAAGTTTGACAAAAGCGGGAAAGTGTGGTAAGATTTGGGTATTATGAACAAGAATCTTACCATAACAAACGAACTGGTGGAAGACATTCCTGTTTTGCTGGCGCAAATGGAAAGGATGGGTATTCAGCCCACGTTGGATGAATACTTTCCTACGCATGGCAACTGGCGGGGGATTAGCTTGGGTTGGACGAGTGCGATCTGGTTGACTCACATCCTTTCGCAGGGTGATCACCGGCTCAATCAGGTTGAGGACTGGGCTGAGAAGCGTTTGGAGACACTGGAAGGTTGTATCGGTCAAGCGGTGCGTGCCCTGGACTTCAGCGACGACCGCTTGGAAAGTATTGTGCTGGCACTGAGCGATGATCAGCGCTGGAGAGAGTTTGAGGCGGCACTGAACCAACACCTGTTGCGGGTGTACGATTTGAACCCGGAGCGGGTGCGTCTGGACAGCACCTCGGCTAGCGGCTACTGGAGGGTAACAGAAGAGGGGTTGTTTCAGCTTGGGCACAGTAAAAATCATCGGCCAGACCTGCCACAAGTGAAGGTGATGCTTTCTGCCCTGGACCCACTGGGGATGCCAGTGGCAACCCAGGTTCTGTCGGGAGAGCGTGCCGATAACCCATTGTATATTCCCGCTATTGCTCAGGTGAGGGAGGGGGTGAAGCAAGAGGGATTGCTCTATGTTGGCGATTGCAAAATGGCGGCGATTGGGACGCGTGCCTTTACGCAAGCGGGTGGGGATTTCTACCTCTGTCCTTTGCCGGCAGTGCAATTGCCGAATACCGAGTTGGAATCCTATCTGAATCCTGTCTGGTCTGGAGAGCAACCTCTGACCTCGATTTACCGGCAGAAACAAGATGGCAAGCCTGAGCAGATTGCCGAAGGATATGAACGGACGGAGTCGCTGAGCGCTGTGGTGGATGGAAAGACGATCGACTGGATAGAGAGGCGGTTGGTCATTCGTTCTCTGCAGCAAGCAAAGATGGCCGAAGCGGGACTGCAAACCCGAATGAAGAATGCTCAAGCTGCTCTGGAGGTTTTGAATGAGCGCAAACCGGGCAGGACACATTTTCGAGATGTCGAACTGTTGCGCCAGGCTGCCGAAGTGATCGTCAAGAAGCACCGGCTGGAAGGGTTGCTCAATTTGAATTATGAAGAGCAGATAAAGGAGCGTTGGCTCCAACGCTATGGGGAACGGCCGGCTGGCATAAGAGTTGAGCGTGAAGTTCGTCTTCACATCGAGGTTGATCAAGAAGCAGTGAACAAAGCAAGAAGACGCTTCGGCTGGCGGGTGTATGTCACCAATCAACCTGGGGAACAACTCTCCCTCACCCAGGCAGTTCTGGCCTACCGTGATGAATACCTGATCGAGCGTGGTTTTGGTCGCTTGAAGGGCAAACCATTGTCGCTGACTCCAATGT
>QLUL01000235.1 GCA_018725425.1 Chloroflexota bacterium | reverse complement strand
GCGGGGAATAGTGACCAAATGTCTTATGCTTTCCATTCCCCGCCTTCGCGGGGACAAGACTACTTTGAGAATAATGACAATCAAGTCAAAATTACTTGACCGTTTAGATCACATGTGGTAGACTGTAGTCAACTTACCAATCATATAAGGGTACCTGAGTAGTTACTATCATCTCATATCATACCATGTGGATAAGTGGATAACTCCAAAGAAAGCAGCTTCAGGCAGCTCGGTTAACAAATCTGGTGATTTGTTGAAAAAGATTGGCACAGGCTTTTCCCATCCTTTCTGCAAATTGATTATCGCTCATCTGATTAGCGATCGTCTCCAGTATATCAAAGGTTACACCGGGGCGCAAGCAGTTCTCTGCTTGGGGCAATGATTTCAGCTCCCCGCCTTCGCGGCTACAATCTTGTTGATGAATTCGGAGCCATTGTCGGAATGAAAGCCCTTTCCCCGCCTTCGCGGGGACAAGGATAACGAAAGGGAATTGGGCTAACATGATTTCCAGCACCGGCACCATGTAAGCCTCCGATATCCTTTCCACCGAGGCTACGATTTCCCACTGAGTAACCTCATCCACGGCATTGATATGATATACCCCTCCCCACCTTCGCGGGGACAAGCTTATGACCGTTAATATCCCCCTGATGGATCGTATCCCTGGACCTGGCCAGGGACAGGTCTATGCGGATGTAACCAGGCTGCCCTCCGGGGTCTGGTTTGGCCCGCTCTCCGATCCCCGCCTTCGCTGGGACAAGTTTTGGATACAGCCGGTCTCGTCTTGGTAAACCGTCTGGTTATACCCCGATAAGTGTTACTTCCCCGCAGGTTGTATAAGTGGGAGACAGATATCTGGGATATCTTCTCAAACTCAGTGTGCCCGTAAACTTCGTATTCTCGCTGCATGATCTTCTTGATGGCTGGTCCACTTAACCACCCGTGTAATTCATCTGTTTTGGCCAATAGTTTAACTTCCCATGAGGTATACTTTCGGGGAAATCGGTGCCTGCTGTATTCTGCTTTCTTTAACCGCCCTGTCCGTTTGTAATCTCTTATCAGCCGAGACACCTGCGCCCTGGAATGCCCCGTAATCTTCCCGATATACCGTCGTATCACCCCTTTCTCATCTTTCTTGAGTTGAAGATACCTGAACTTGACCAGCACTGTCTCTACCCATTCGTACTTCTCTTCTGTAAGCAAACCCTTGAACTCTAGTTCCTTACTCCCTTCCAGAAATTGCCTAACTTGTTCTATCGTCTGTAATTGTGTGTCGTTCATGATCAGTCGCATGTCCCAATCATAAACGAGTTGCCTCAACTTTTCAGGCTCATCTTGCGTTAGAAATCCATACCCTCTTCAGGCTCATCTTGTATTGGAAGAGACTTATAATTATCCTAACCCAGACAAGCTGGAATCAAAAAGTGAATCATAAGCGTTCAGCCGTCAGCTTTCAGTTGTCAGCCAGTAGTCAGGGGTGGAACTCCTGAATTCTGGATAGTGAATCTTTCTCCCCAGTATTGTATAATTGTATCGGATGTTCCATTTCGAGGGGCTCGCCAGATTCGGGAATACATGACTACATGATGGATTTCGTAAGGATTGAAAGGGCAATTTCGTATCTGGTTCGATGATTTTCACAGATACGTGCTGGAACATCCGTTGTATAATGGATGAAAACAGTTCAAATGGAGGAAGACTAATGTTGATCACCGAACGTTATGAAGACCAAATTCGTGGCGTCCTCTCCTGTTATGACCGGGTTCGCCTCCGGGAAACACTCCCTAGCTGGCACTATGCTCAGGGTATGACGTCTTTCCTGTATGCCAACCAGATCAGAATCTTTGATTATCCGGCCTTTGCACAATCCCTGAGAGAGGAAGTCCGCCAAAATGCAGAACGAATCGCCAAAGAGAACGGATTGGAGATAGAGCATATTCGAAAAATAAAGGCCTTTCGGAAGGAAAACCGCATTCAGGATATCCTGAAACAACGGGGGAATCATCCTGGCTTGGTGCATATCTTCTCGGCGATGGAAACCTGTACAAGTTACAAACCCTGGCATGACCAGAAAACCGGAAAAACTTTCCTTAAGAGGCTGTCCGAAAACTAAGGGTCTGTAACAAGATAACATGAGCAATTTTTATTAGGTAACATTTGGCTTAATGGTATAGTTCCA
>QLUL01000234.1 GCA_018725425.1 Chloroflexota bacterium | reverse complement strand
GCGCAGCCCCCGGACTTGCCCAGGCTGGTGAAGACCTCGCAGATTCCCCGCTCATCAGAGTTCACCGTGATATAGAGATTGCCACATCCGGTGGTCATCTTCTCCGTCACGCCAAAGGTGGCATCCGGCCTTCCCCGGGGTGTCATCTTGCCCTTCTCGTCCCGGCCGATGGCCAGGACCTGAGCTTCCCGGCTCCGGTCCCGATATATGGTGATGCCCTTACAGCCCTCTTCGTAGGCCAGCATATATGCCCGGCCCACATCCTCCCTGGTGGCCTGGTGCGGGAAGTTGATCGTCTTTGAGACGGCGTTATCGGTATGCCTCTGGAAGGCGGCCTGCATCCTGACGTGCCACTCAGGGCTGATATCGTGAGCGGTGACGAAAACCTGCTGCACCCATTCCGGTATTCCCTCTATTCCCCGCACCTTGCCCTGCTCAGCCAGGGTTTTCATCAGCTCATCGCTGAAAACCCCCTCCTTTTTGGCGACCTCCTCAAAGAGGGGATTTACTTCCACCAGTTTGTCTCCGTCCAATATGTGGCGGAAGTAGCTCAGCGCGAAAAGGGGCTCGATGCCGCTGGAGCAGCCGGCGATGATGCTGAGCGTGCCGGTGGGGGCAATGGTGGTCCGAGTGGCGTTCCTCACCCTCGGTGCCCTGCGTTTGTCGTAGATGCTGCCCTTGAAGGCCGGGAAGACGCCTCTCGCTCCGGCCAGCTCCACCGAGGCGGAGGTAGCTTCCTTCTCGATGAACTCCATGATGCTCTCGCCGGTCTTGATGGCCTCTTCGCTATCGTAAGGGATTCCCAGCCTTATCAGCATATCGGCAAAGCCCATCACCCCCAGCCCGATCTTACGAGTGGACTTAGTCCTTTCCGCTATCTCGGTGAGGGGAAACTTATTTACGTCGATTACATTGTCCAGGAATCTGACGGCCGTTTTCGCTACTAGGGCGAGCTTCTCCCAATCAATGGTCGGGGAGGCGTCCTCCTCGCTGACCATTCTGGAGAGATTGATAGAGCCGAGATTGCAATTATGCACTACCATCCCTTCAGCGATAAGAGTGTGAGTAACTGGCTCATAAATGTCATAGACTTCATCAATGCCATCAGGTTGGATAGAGAAGACAGATACTGCCATTTTAGCACCGTACAGACGAGGGTTAGCAGCCAATCGCTCTTCAGCTTTTGCCTGCTTAGATAAGGAAAGGGATAAGCCGACGAGCCTCATAAATCGCACCATGTTCTTTCCGTATATCCGTAGGCTTCCTTGAGCTCGACCTCGTTGTTTTACCAGGTAAAATTTAAGGTTGCTGTAAATGCCCAAATTGAGGAGCAGCAATTGGACGTCTCGCAACATCTCTAGAGAGGCAGCACTAAGTGAAAGTTGTGGTTTCTTATGATGGATACTGCCATCAGCACAGAATAGCCCCTGAAGATAAGCGATCTGTAATTCCTTTGGTGCGGAGAATATAGATTCAGGCACTCTCTTTCCTGGTCCTTTAGCCGGCTTAAAGCCTAAATCTAGAAGCTTTTGGCGTATGGATATCCTCTCAGCACTCACGCAACGCACAAAATTCCGTTGAGTTTGAACTCGTATTTGTGAAGTGCCCGTAAAGTCACGCCAGACAGGGATCAAGGTTTCAAAGGCATGCTCATCTTCAGGACCGAAAGTAAGGCCGAAGGTCTTCTTGTCGGTAAACCACCCATCGCCACTAAACCAACCAAGCATTTGATACAACTTTGTCTCTCCATCGCGATAAAAAGCAAGTTCTCCCGCCATCTTCGCTTGAATTACGATCTCACTCTCACCTAAAATAAGTTCTTGAACTTGCTTAAAACCCTTGGCAGTAAGAACACAGTGATCAGCGGTAAGTCGAATGCTTTGGCCGTTTGTCAAGGTGATACGGAAGACGGGCTTTTGGCCGGTATAGATGATAACTCCTGGTCTGAAAACGGCCTCTTCTCCCGACTGAGTAGCAATGAAAATCTGTTCGCTCTGTTGCTGGCGTAGGTACAAGTCCTCAATTTTCTCTAAGCCACGATTGGTAGTAATGCGAGTGCCTTTAGCCAGACAGCTTTCATAAGGCAAAAGCGGTTGTTCGCCGCAGGGATTGGTGCTTTCGATTGAGCCGAGGTGTGGTGTCGGGTTATCGCGGTTGATCCGATCGAGAAAAACCAGCCCCGGGTCGCCATTGCGCCAGGCCATATCAACCATTTTGCCGAATAC
>QLUL01000233.1 GCA_018725425.1 Chloroflexota bacterium | reverse complement strand
CTTGAAACAGCGCTGCCTGGGCCATCTTTTGAGCGAAATCCTACTATCCCCTCCTGCGAAATTGAAGCGGATGTTCCATTTCGAGGGGCTCGCCAGATTCGGGAATACATGACTACATGATGGATTTCGTAAGGATTGAAAGGGCAATTTCGTATCTGGTTCGATGATTTTCACAGATACGTGCTGGAACATCCGTTGAAGGGGAAAAATGAGCAATCCGACTACCATCACACCAGCTATGATTCCACCAACGACAGCCTATTTAATTTCTTTGAGTGGTGCTGCCACGGCAAAACTACCACTCAGCTCTTCTTAGCTATGTCTTCAAATGATAAGCGACCTTTGATGCATAATGTGGGTTCCGGCTTAACGGGTATCTCCAACTTTGAACGTCGTCGTTAGTGAAGCCGAGGTCCCCGCTATTAAGTCGGTCATAGTCACAATCACTAAATAGTCTCCATCCGGGTAATTGCTGATATCAAACCTGTTCCCCCACCAGAGTTTGTTATCTGAGGAATCCGTTATATTGGCTTCTTTGTTCTTTTCGGCTTTGAGTTCTCCCTGAGATACTATGTAGATATTGGCTTTGACCCGGGTGGTCTTGTCGTGCAACATGTTGCTAAAGCTAAACATGACCCAGAATTCCCCGCTGTAGCCGGAAGGGAAGCTCTTTTGTGAAACGTAATTTCTCCAGTCAGGCTGCCCGCCGCTAAGAGTGACGATTGAGGCAGTGTCCACGCTATCTACCTTGAAGGCATTTTGGGTATCGGTGTTAGCGCATCCGGCGGGCGATAACGAGAGCAAAATTAAACTCGATATAAAAATACACCAACCCTTCCTCATCAGACCGCTTCGTATCTCTTTCATGTAGACCCCCTCCGGTAACAGATTGGCGCAACTAAGGTGGAAAAGGAAGGCAGACCGGACTCGTCTGCCCTCCCCAGAGTAACAACTTAGGCAATTCACTTACGACTAGTTGTGTGAGATGGCTGTCCAATCAACGACGACTCCACCAGCGGGAGCGGCTACCGGCTCGCCCGCGCTGCTTCTCATCGTAATAGTGAACCCACCTGTGGTTTTGGCTGAAACGTAGAATAACGGGATAACAGGGCCGAAATTGTAACCGGCACCGGTGAACGTTACATGGACGCTATAATTTGCGTCGGGCAGTGCAGTGGACATAGTTACAGTAACAGCACTGCCGCCCGCGAGTATAGTCACCGTACCAGCCCTGTAGTTCACCGGCCCAGCAGGCCCAGCAGGACCAGCAGGCCCTACGGGACCAGTAGCGCCAGTAGCGCCTGAGGCTCCAGTCGCACCAGCGGGACCAGCAGGCCCTACGGGACCAGTAGCGCCAGTAGCGCCTGAGGCTCCAGTCGCACCAGCGGGACCAGCAGGCCCTACGGGACCAGTAGCGCCAGTAGCGCCTGAGGCTCCAGTCGCACCAGCGGGACCAGCAGGCCCAGCAGGCCCAGCGGGACCATCAGCACCAGTGGGCCCAGCAGGCCCAGTGGGACCAGCAGGTCCTACGGGGCCAACAGGTCCTACGGGACCAGCGGGACCAGCGGGACCAGCGGGCCCAGCGGGCCCAGCAGGCCCTACGGGCCCACCAGCAGGCCCTACGGGACCGGCAGGTCCTACGGGACCAGCAGATCCTACGGGACCAGCAGGCCCTACGGGTCCAGCAGGTCCAGCAGGCCCTGCTGGACCACCAGCAGGCCCTATGGGACCGGCAGGTCCTACGGGACCAGCGGGGCCACCAGGCCCAGTGGGACCAGCAGGCCCAGTGGGACCAGCAGGCCCAGTGGGACCAGCGCAACCTGCTAGAGCCAGGGCTAGAATTAGAACCAACAAGATACTTAATACCTTCCTTTTCACGTTATAAATCTCCTCTTATTTTTTAAGCCTTGAATTTCCATTCATCTTCTCCGATATCATCACCTCCTTTTCTCGGCTTTGGCGGCGTATTCTTCTAAAAACGAGTCTAATTTCTTCCTTGCTTCTATTCACTACCCTCATCTGGCGGCTGCTTCTGTCAATTTCGCCTTCCGCTCAGCCAGTAGTGCCTGCGGCTTACCCAGGTAGTAATCAACCGGGTGCAGATATTCCGAAGCGGAGTGCAACCGTTCCTCGTGTGTAGAGTAGGGAACAGGCGAACAGCGGTCACCTGTTTTTTCCAGTTCCCCCTCATCGAACCGTGCGTGAGGTTTTCCCTCACACGGCTCTCGGACAACCCTT
>QLUL01000232.1 GCA_018725425.1 Chloroflexota bacterium | reverse complement strand
CTGTTAACCCTAGTGCCAATCTTGTTGGCCGTCAGCCTGGCTGTTACTGGCCTGGTTGCTGCGGGCTGTCCGGCGCCAGTGACCGTGGCTCCTGAGCCGGCAGCAGTCGCACCAACTGAAGGGCGACAAATCATAACCATTCTTCACACCAATGATCTTCATGGCCGGATTGAACCCTATTTTCTTCTTGAAGATGGAAGAGAACGAGGAGGGTTGACCCGTATAGCCACTGTTGTTAATGAGATCAGACAAAAGGAACCGAATGTCATCTTGGTGGATGCCGGTGATACCATCCACGGTACGATGCTTTCTGATTTGTACGAAGGAAAGTCCATGATATCGGTCATGAACGCCATGGCTTACGATGTAATGGTAGCAGGCAATCACGACTTTCACTGGCGTGGAGCTGACACCATTCTCGCCCGTGCCGCGGAGGCCACCTTCCCTATAATCTCAGCAAACGTTATTCGTAGGGATACGCTAAGTCCACTTCTTCCGCCTTTTATTTTCATAGATGTGGGACGAGTTCGTATCGCATTCCTCGGACTCACTACTCGAGGGACTCCTGGCACAGTTGGCCACGGGTTAGTAGCTGATTTAGAGTTTCTTGATCCGGTGGAGATGGCAGCTCTATACGTGCCATATTTGAAGGAGAGGGCTGACCTAGTAATTATTCTCGCTCATATAAGCGGCGCGGAGGAGGATAAGATTGCCAAGACAGTGCCTGGTGTGGATGTTATTGTGCACGGACATGACCATGCTCGTAGATCAAAGGTAGTGAATGATACCTTGATTGTGGCGGCAGGTTGTTGGGGTTTTCACCTGGGCTACCTTCGCCTGACAGTGAACAAGGGAAGGATTGTTGACTACGAAAAGCGTTTGATCCCTATCACAGCCGATATTAAAGAAGTCCCACAAATAGCTTCTCTTATTGAACAGTACCGCCGCCCCTTCGCTAACTACATAGATGAAGTGGTGGGATACACTGCTACTGACCTCATATGGGGTGGGTGGGGTGTTTGGATCGTTGCCAGGCAGCAGACCAACTTGGGTTATCTGGTTACGGATGCAATGCGAAAGGCAGTTAGAGCCGATATAGGACTATATACACCCTGGTGGATTCGGGATAACATGCCTGCCGGATACTTCCGCATGTGTGTTATTCATGCGGTCTTACCATTTGATTGGCATAAGATAATATTGGCAGCACTAAGAGGGGAAACCATACGCACCATATTGGAAGAAGCGGGCGTTGTCCTTCAGGCCGCTGGACTAACTTATAAATTCGACAGGGGGCGTCCCGTTGGTGAGCGGGTCACGGAGCTTTTGATTAATGGCAAACCAGTTGAAATGGACAAAATCTATACAGTTGCAATAGGCACCTATATGTGGGAAGCCGGACTGAGAAAAGGGTTGTTCCAGCAAGAGGATTTGATTAAGGATACGGGTATTCTGGTCAGAGACGCTGTAGCAAATCACTTGAGAGAAGTGAGGAGTGTGGACTTAGGTGTCACTGAAATAGAGGTGCTTCCAAAGCCTTGGTAGGGTAAAGTTGACGCTCCATTAGGGAAACCGAGGGAGGGAGGTTGATGCCTATGAGTGCGCCGAGCAAAGCTCGTGTTGTCCAGTTGGTGAAAATCCAATCTGAGGAAAGGCTAGCCACCACCTCAGAACTGAACCTTGCACCCAGCCCAGTAATGGGCTGTCGTGAAGCCAGGGGAATGGGATACTGGGCCGCAACGCAAGTGAAGGGATTGAGCCCCGAAATAACCATCGTGTCGGTGGCCGATGTTGTTCATCTATGCGGAAGGCAGAACTCTCATAGCCGTTACTGGCAAGGTTATGCGAGCCCGACGGGGTCTGAGACCGTGGCACGGTATCAAGGGGATGACATGGGAACTCGGGAGGCCCAGGGTGTTCCTCGGTATATCGGGGTATGTAATACCAAGCCTATAGACAGCAAGGTATTGCAGATGACGCTCTGGGAGTCGGATCAGCTCATAGTACCGTGGAAGCAGGGTAATGCCTGTGGAGGGAAGGGGCTGACAGGAGAACTGTTGGAGCAGGGACACTTCCTCCAGACTCAGAGCTGGAGCAAGGAAGTCAACAAAACTGCATCTGTAACCTATGTTAGGGAGGTTCTCCTGAAGAGCCGTGTGAGGGAAAACCTCAAGCACGGTTCTGTGAGGGGGCTCATAGTGGCCCCGGAGGAAAATTTCCAAAGGAGGTGGCTATGAGCCCTACTCGACGGTGAAAAT
>QLUL01000231.1 GCA_018725425.1 Chloroflexota bacterium | reverse complement strand
TGATGGCACGGTCCGTGGCCTGGACCCCAGGACCGGAGACGAGAGATGGGCCCCGCGTGATCTTGGGACACCCATCCTGGCGCACCCCTGGGTCGAGGGGAATACCGTTTATTTGATCGATCAGAGGAACACGCTGCATGCACTGGAAGGAAGAACTGGCCAAGAGGTTTGGCGTATCACCCTTGAATAAAGGAGAGAGACATTGATCGAGCTCTGGAATGTGGTTTTTCTCCAACCGATAATCAATGGGCTGCTGCTCATGTCGAATGCCCTTGGGGGCAGCTTTGGGATGGCCATCATCGGTCTGACTATCATCATCAATTTTGCCCTGCTTCCCCTCACCTTGCGACAGACTCGTTCCATGACCGCCATGCAGTCGGTCCAGGCAAAGGTGCAGGAATTGAAAAAGAAATATCCCAAAGATAACCTGAAGGTTCAGCAGGAGACGGTGAAGCTCTACAAGGAGGCCGGGATGAACCCGCTAGGATGTATCTTCCCGATGCTGATCCAGATGCCATTTTGGATCGCCCTTTACCAGTCCGTCATGCAAACCTTGGCAACCACACCGGAGCATCTTCTCGGGCTGTCGCAACGCCTTTACTCGTGGCCTGCTGTCCAGCGGGCCGTGCCGCCGGAGAGTCGATTCCTCGGGATGGAGCTTTCTCAGCCTAACTTTTTGCTGGTAATCCTAATTATCGCATCCATGTGGCTGACGCAAAAGATGACCGTTGTTCCTTCGACAGATCCCAAGCAGCAACAGATGAACAAGATGATGCAGTGGATGATGCCTATTATGATGGGCTTTGTCTTCATGGGCTTTCCCAGTGGGCTAGCACTATATATTGTGGTGATGAATATTTTTCGAATGGCGGTGCAGTATTTTGTGACGGGTGGGTGGGGAGGGTTGGAGAATCTAATTCCAGCTAGAATTCCGTGGGGAAGTCCCCAGCAGGATGCCAAAGGATGGGCCCCACCGGAAAAGGAATCGAGTCAAGAGTCGAGAGTCAAGAGTCGAGAGTCGGGGGGGGTGGGGGACTCCAAACTCCAGACTCCAGACTCTAAAAAGGAAGGCACCAAAGATGAAAGCCCTCGAAGTAAGCGCAAAAACCGTAGAAGAAGCGGTCGAACGCGCTCTAAATGAGCTGAAACTTACCCGTTCAGAGGTGAAGATGGAGGTATTGCAGGAAGGAAAGGCGGGCCTCCTGGGGTGGGGAGGGGAGAATGCAAGGGTAAGGGTAACGCCGCTGCCGAAAGTCCAGAGTCCAGAGTCCAGAGTCACGAGTCACGAGTCACGGGGAGGGGGACTCCAGAGCGAAGCATCTCCAGAGCGAAGCGTCTCCAGACTCATGGTCGCTGCCATCGCCAGGGAAGTGGTGGAAACCCTTCTCCGCTTGATGGACGTGACAGCCAGCGTTGAGGTAGGTGGGGGAGGGGATGACCAGTCCCCCTTAACCATAGAGATTTCTGATGGTGATCTGGGAGTCCTCATCGGGCGTCGCGGCCAGACCCTCTCAGAGCTACAATACGTGGTGAGCTTCATCATTAGTCGGAAATTTAAGGGCGGTGTGCGGGTGACCGTTGATGTTGCTGGATACAGAAAGCGGCGTGAGGAGGAGCTCCAAAACATGGCTCTGCGAGTAGCGGAACTGGTGAAATCGACCGAGCGATCGATACCATTGGAACCCATGCCGTCTGTGGAGCGACGCGTGATACACCTCACACTGAGGAATGACCCCGATCTCGCCACTCAGAGCGAGGGCTTTGGCGATAGTCGAAAAGTGGTTATCTATCCTAGGTTCAAGGTTGCAAGTTCAAGGTTCAACGGTTTTCCCTCCCAGTCCAACCGTGAAGCCCTGAATCGGGGAACCGCTGAACCGGGGAACCGTGAAGCGTGAACCCCGATACGATGTTTCGACCTCTATCCAGCAAGCCAGATTTCCCCCTACTCGAGGAGCGAATCCTCGCATTCTGGCGAGAGCAGCGCATCTTCCAAGAGAGCATCGAGCAACGCCGGGATTCCCCCCTGTTTACGCTCTACGAGGGGCCTCCGACGGTCAATGCCGGCCCCGGAATTCACCATGTCCTTTCCCGGGTATTCAAGGACGTCTTTCCCCGTTACAAAGCGATGAAGGGTTACTGGACTCCCCGCAAAGCCGGCTGGGATACCCACGGGCTGCCGGTGGAATTGGGGATCGAGGAGGAACTGGGATTTTCCTCGAAGACGCAGATCGAGACTTATGGAATAGAGAGGTTCAACCAGAAGTGTCGAAGAA
>QLUL01000230.1 GCA_018725425.1 Chloroflexota bacterium | reverse complement strand
TCGCCTAACCTGCGGTTCAACTCGGACGTGCCTTCGGCCCGCCGGTTAACCTCTACGTTAGGCCTCGCTCTGGCTTCTGCCGTTCCACCTCCACGTGCTCCGGCGACGCTGCCCGGTTGCTGGCCTGCTGCTCGGCCTTCGTGCAACGGAACAGGCACATCGAGCTTGCTTTCCTGCAAGGCCCCAGCCATAATCTCCGGCAGCGCCGCAGCGTGCGAAGGCCGCAGCACCCTGTCCCACAGCGCCTAACCTGCGGTTCAACTCGGACGTGCCTTCGGCACGCCGGTTAACCTCTACGTTAGGGCGCACAATCCACCGCCTAGGAGACTCCCCGCATGAAGAGAGGCCGATACTACCTCGCCCGAGTGATCAAGCTCGGCGAGCTCAACCAAACGCGACTTCTCGACGCGATTGTCAAAGCACCCGTGGTGCCGATTGGCCAATTCGAATGGACCATCACCGATGTGACTGATCGTCGCAGAGCGACCTCACCGTACGTATTCGGCAATCTCGCCAAATACACGAGAGAGGGCACCGTCAAGATCGTTGACGAACCTGCCAAACAGCAAGTTCAAGCGATCGCGTCGAATCTGCTCGAAGCGAGCGCACCTTTCGTCTACCTTCCAGAGTTTTCGGGCTTGGCGTTTCTACATGTTTGGAATGGAATTCAGGAAGACGTCTTTCCACGCAGATTCAAATCAATCATCGAAGCAGCTTACGACAACTTCTTTGTCGATTGCACTATCGAGCCTATTACCGACTACAGAGCGTTTTTGGAGAAACTCGGCTCCTTAGATAGGATCACTGAACTCTCTGCAAAGATTCATCCACCAAACCCGCTCTTCGGGCGCCTTTGGGGAAGCCTGGACAAGTACGTCAAGCGCAGACAGGCCAGCGAAGTGGCCGTCCGCGAAACAGCCGAGAGTTCAAAGGGCCTATCGACTGAGCTAGTCAAACTGATCGAACGTATTCTTGAAAATCCAAGTTACCAGCCCAAGACCGAGCCTGACATTACGGACGCAGCAATGCTCATGGCGGCAGATGGATATGGCTCCGGAAAGGCAGTGGGCATGGACGGCGACACAGAAGTTGTCGTTCGAACAAACGAGTCACAGAAGAGCTTTCTCTTCGAGAAGGAGCCCGTGCCAGAAATGCTCGCAACTGCGGCGCGGGTTCAGTTTGAGCGTGTCAGCAAAGAACGCGACATGGGCCACTGAGCAAAGCATGTTCCTCTACTGGCTGCGCGTTCTATTCATCAGCTTCGAGGCGTTGATACTCATGCTTGCAGTGATGGTTTGGCTTGTCTTCAGAGCAGAGCTCGAGGCAGCTGCAAGCGTACTCACTCTGAACGAGGAATTTCTAAAATATGTGTTCGTGGCTCCTGTCGCCGTCGGGCTTTGGATCGTCAATGAGTCGCGGCTGCTACTTCAGGAAGACAAGGACACGATCAAGATACTCACCGGGTGGCCGGAGTACCGTCTGCTCAAAACCCACATCTGGGTTGGCCTGCTGTATGCCATGCTCTTTGCTGCAATCTCAGTTGTTCCGTGGGCGGCAAAGTCGGGCGTTAGTAACGGTACTGGCCTTCTACTCTTCGTAGTCGCCATTGTCGGGCAATTTGTAGTTGCAGCCAGTGTCTATGCCGCCAGAATCAAAGCCAAAGAAATCATCGTTCACGCGAGTGCGCCCTAACTGTCGCATCCCGGATGATCATATAGACTCAAGGCGCTTGACGCTTTCGCGCTCCGGCTGCCCTATCCGGTTTCTGGCCTGCTGCTCGGCCATCAGCGCACGACTTGGGCACACCGCGCTTGCTTTCCTGCACGTCCCCGGCCATAATCTCCGGCAAAGCCGCAGCGCTCCAAGGCCGTAGCACCCTGTCCCACAGCGCCTAACCTGCGGTTCAACTCGGACGTGCCTTCGGCACGCCGGTTAACCTCTACGTTAGGCCTCGGCTGGGTTTCTCAGCTCCACCGCCTCGGGCTTCGGTGACGCTACTCAGCTTCCGCACTCCACGCGCTCCGGCGTTGCTTCCCTGCTGCCTGGCCATCTGGGTTCGGTTCGGGCACTCAGCGCTGGTTGTTGGCGTGCTGCCCCGGTCTGTCCACCACGCAGCACACTGCGCTTGCCTTCCTGCAAGGCCACGGCGCAACATGCAGCTTGCCATTCTGCCCAGCCCCGGCCATAATCTCCGGCAACGCCGCAGCGCTCCAAGGCCCCAGCACCCTGTCCCACAGCGCCTAACCTGCGGTTCAACTCGGACGTGCCTTCGGCCC
>QLUL01000023.1 GCA_018725425.1 Chloroflexota bacterium | reverse complement strand
TCCCGTAGGACGGACATCTTGCCCGTCAAATGATTAGCAGTGATCCCGTAGGACGGACATCTTGCCCGTCAAATGATTAGCAGTGATCCCGTAGGACGGGCATCTTGCCCGTCAAATGATTAGCAGTGATCCCGTAGGACGGGCATCTTGCCCGTTAATGCCCAATTAGCAGCAAAGAAAGATGAGCCGACCTAAACACTTACAAACCGAAACTCGTTGCTACTTCGTCACTACAAATACAGAAGGGCGCAAAGCGTTGTTTGTAAATCACAGGGTAGCCCGGATAGTTATTGACGCCCTTCATTTCCTGCGAAAAGAAAGCAGAATAAGATTGTATGGCTTCGTGATAATGCCTGATCATTTGCATTTTATCCCCTTCCTTTCGGAGGGTGAAGAACTCCCCAAAGTAATGCATAGCCTGAAGAGTTTTACCGCTAAAGAGATAAACAAAAACCTTCGCCGCTCGGGAAAAGTTTGGCAAGATGGGTATCACGGCCACGGAATAAGAGATGAACAAGATATGTTAATTAGGCTTAGATATATGATTGAGAACCCCGTGCGGAAAGGGATTGTGGAGTGTCCAGAGGAATATAAGTTGAGTTCTGCTCATGAAAGCTGGGCGGTAGATTCATTATGGTAGGATACGATTCCTGCCCATTCATGTCGGGCGAGACGCCCGACCCACGTTGAAGGTAAGGTATGCGCTTTCTAGGACTCGATGTAGGCGACAAGCGAATCGGCGTGGCGATGAGCGATCCCCTGGGTATCCTGGCAAGCGCCTTAACGCTGATCGAAGGAAAAAGCGACAGCGCTGCCCTTGAGGCCATACTCGATCTGGTAGAGAAAAATGAGGTGGGCTGCGTCGTCGTAGGATTGCCCCGCTCGATGGACGGCAGCGTTGGGAAGCAGGCAGCCAGGGTCGATGCGTTTGTGAAGGAACTCTCTAAGCTGACTGATGTACCGATAAAGATGTGGGATGAGAGACTCTCAACGATAGCTGCCGACAGGCTGCTGCGTGATGCCGGGAGAGATCGGCACCAGATCAAAAACAGAAGGGATGCTGTTGCCGCCGCCGTCATACTGCAGGGGTATCTCGACAGGCACACGTGTGATTTGTGATGTGTGACATGTGAGGTAGTTAGACTGAAGACTACCTTCAGCCTTCGGCCTAATAACTGAACGCTTACCATGACACAGACGATTGGGCTAATAGGTTATCCTCTGGGACACTCGATCTCGCCAGCGTTTCAACAGGCGGCCTTCGACCATCTAGGACTCGATATCCGCTATGAGCTCTGGGAGACTGAGACTGATAATCTGGGCGAAGCGGTGCAGAATATTCGCTCTCCCTACAAGCTGGGCGCTAATATCACTGTGCCCTACAAGGAGCAGGCACTGTCACTCCTGGACGAGATCGAGGAACTTGCCTCAGACATTGGAGCGGTCAACACTATTGCTAAAAGAGATGTCTGTCTGGTAGGATATAATACCGATGCTGGGGGTTTCCTGAGAGCACTGGAGGAGGAAGGCAGGTTCGATCCCAAAGGCAAGAAGGTAGCCATTCTCGGCGCCGGTGGTGTGGCAAGGGCGATCGGCTTTGTTCTGGTGAGATCCGGCGTTAGATCACTTACTCTCTTTGACATTGACATCGAACGAGCGGAGAAGCTCGCTGCGGAATTGAAGGCTATGATTCTCAGTTCTGACCGGGATAGCCGGTTTGAAGAGGCGGTTTCCTCCGCCGATCTGCTGGTAAACTGCACGCCGGTGGGGATGAAGCACAGCGCTTCCGAAGGGCAATCGCCCCTGGCTAAAGAGCTTATATCCCCGAAATCACTGGTCTACGATGTGGTGTATAATCCCATCAAGACGCCGTTGCTCCAAATCGCGGAGGAGGTGGGGGCGCGTACCATTGGGGGGCTTTCGATGCTGGTCTATCAGGGGGCAGCCGCTTTTGAGCTATGGACCGGCCGGAAGGCGCCAGTCGAGGTAATGTTGCAGCGGGCGAGGAATGCCCTCTATTGAGATGAACATGAATCTGGATTGGGATTGGTTTCTGGCACAGGGCATCTGGATTGCAGTACCCATCGTCGTAGCGGCTCTGGTCTGGGTGGCCTTACGGCGATGGGTCCCGAGATGGATAACGGGGCTGATCGCCAGGATCACGCCGGCAGGGGAGGATTGGAGCAGGGCATCACGTATCCTGAACCAGGTTGTCCTGTGGGCTGGCACCGTGGTGATCGTTGGCGCTATGGCGCTCCTGGTCCTGCCGCGCCTCGGAGTGGACATCGCCTGGGCTGCCGATGCCGTCAAGGATGCCGGTGTTGCTGTTCTGGTCTGGTTGATCGGACCTGGGGTTCCGGTGGCAGTTATTCTGGCATTGGCATTCGCTCTTCAGCGGATTGTGAGGGGAATGATTCCCTGGATTGTCCATAGAAGCGTTAACAGCAGGGAAAAGGAGCGATTAGCTGAGCATGTAGAGCGAAGGGCAGAGACACTGAGCAATTTCCTGGTGGGCGTAGCGGGGGTTGTTATCTGGGCAGTGGCGGTTTTCATGATCCTCTCCGAGTTCGGCATACAGATTGCCCCGATTATCGTCGGCGCGGGCTTCGTTGGTATTGCCATCGCCTTTGGTGCTCAGAGCCTGATTCGAGACATCTTAAGCGGCCTTTTCATCATTCTCGAGGATGACTATTACAAAGGAGACACGGTGCAGATCGCCGGTATAGTTGGCGAGGTAGAGTACGTGGGTTTGAGAATAACCAGGCTGAGGGACAGTGACGGCACCTGCCATGTCGTTCCCAATGGTGAAGTTAGGATTGCCAGTAACCTCAGCAGGGATTGGGCCCGGGTGGATATGAATATCTCGGTGGGATACGGTGAGGATCTGGACCGTGTTATCGAGGTTGTAAATAGGGTGGGCCGGGAGATGATAGAGGAAACGTACTGGAGAGAGCTTATCATCGAGACTCCCCAGGTTCTCCGGGTGGACAATCTCGGGAATTCCGGGGTTGACATCAAGATACAAGGCAAGACGAGGCCACTGAAGAAGTCGGAGGTGATGGGGGAGCTACGAAAAAGGATCAAGAAGACCTTTGATGAGGAGGGAATCGAGATTCCCTGGCCTCACATCAAACTATATCTTGGGGAAAGTCCTAACACTGATGTGCTGTCCAAACTGGAGGCTCAACTATCGGCCGGGTCAAAGATAAAGAAAAGAGGGGGGTCGAACCCAGACGGGGATTGAAAGATGTTTCGTTTCTTGACCGCCGGAGAATCTCACGGAAAGGGACTCGTTGTGGTCGTGGAAGGGCTTCCGGCGGGAATTCCCCTAGGTGAGGCTGATATTGCGCGTGACCTGAAGAGGCGTCAGGGAGGCTATGGGCGCGGCGCCCGGATGCAGATCGAGCAGGATCATGCCGAGATTCTCTCCGGCGTTAGACATGGGCTGACCATCGGCAGCCCCATTTCGCTGCTTATTCGGAATCGGGACTGGCAGAACTGGCAAGAGGTCATGAGCGTTGCGCCGGTCGAAGGATACATAGTCGGGCTCGCCCCTGAGCCCGAGGGAATGATTCAGCCGATTACCCGGCTCCGCCCCGGACACGCTGATCTTCCCGGAGTTACTAAATACAACCTCGATGATATACGCCCCATCCTCGAACGAGCTAGCGCCCGCGAGACCGCAGCCAGGGTAGCTGTGGGTGCGGTGGCGAGAAAGTTTCTTCAGGAATTCGATATCGAGATTCGCAGCCATGTCCTTGCTATCGGCGGATGCCGGGCTAAGCCCGGTGGCTCAATCGATTGGGAGAAAGTCGAAGACTCTCCGGTGCGTTGCGCCGACGCTGTGGCCGAGAGGCAGATGATTGCCGCCATTGATGCCGCCAGGGAAGCTGGTGACAGCGTTGGAGGGCTTTTTGAGGTGATCGGGATGGGAGTGCCTATCGGACTGGGTACTCATATCCAGTGGGACCGCCGACTAGATGGCCGGATCGCTCAGGCAATGATGAGCATACCTGCGGTAAAGGGAGTCGAGATCGGGGCCGGCTTTGCCCTGGCTGACCTGAGAGGCTCGGAGGCTCAAGATGTGATTGAGCCAGGGCTTAGACGCCCCACCAATCGGGCAGGGGGGGTCGAGGGAGGGATGACCAATGGCGAGCCCCTGGTAGTTCGAGCGGCGGTCAAGCCCATTGCCACCATCGCTAGGCCTCTTGCCTCGGTAGATCTGCGAACCGGGGAGAAAGTCTCAGCTCATTTCGAGCGTGCCGACACCTGCATCGTCCCCGCTGCGGGGGTTATCGGCGAGGCGATGCTGGCCATTGTTCTGGCGGAAGCGTTCCTGGAGAAATTCGGAGGAGACCACATCGAAGAGACGATCAGAAATTACCGGGGATACGTGGAGTCGGCGAGTATTGACTCTCGAGCATTGACTTCTGAGGAGTATAGAGGGGGGAGACCTCTAAACTCTAAACTCAGAACTCTAAACTCTCATTGACGTGTGGCACGTCAGCCGTTAGAATAGCTTGTGGGAATATCGAATCATGGTGAGTGTGGCCAAGTGGTTAAGGCGCCAGGTTGTGGCCCTGGAGATCGAGGGTTCGAATCCCTTCACTCACCCCATCCAAATATCCCCCTGGGCCATCAGCTATATACCACCATACCGTCTCCGCTAGTTGGGGATGTTGTCATCCCCAACCATGCTACCATACCTGGATCAACTGCGTAACTCGTACTACATTTCTTCTTTCAGTTTTTTCTCCACCACGCAGTAAATACCTTCTCCATCCATGAGCGGGCCCCGACACCTGCTATCGGATAAACACATGGACTTGCGTCGGTCTCCGGACTTCCAGCGGTTGATCAGATCCGGCTCTCGAATAAAAGGCCTGCTCATGGAAATGTAGTCTGCATAACCTTCTGCTATGAGCTGTTCAGCCAAGTGGAATGAGCGGATCCCTCCCACCAGGATCAGTGGTAGATGGAGTTTCTCTTTAAATGACTTGGCCGCATCCCGAAAGTAGGCCTCCTTTTCTTCGGAAAGAATCCCTGTTATCGAGGGGCTGAGATTCCCGGACACGAGGGTCCCCCCGCTCAACTCAATTGCGTCGGCCCCTCCTTCCTGGAGCATAGCCCCCACCTGAAGCGAGTCTTCTAAGGTAAGTCCACCATCCACGAAATCCTGGGAGTTTATCTTAACGAGAACAGGGAAGTCACGAGTCACAGCGGCGCGGATTTGGCGTACCACTTCCAGGATGATCCTGGCCCGGTTCTCTATGGACCCTCCGTACAGATCCCTGCGCTTGTTGAAAGCTGGAGAGAGAAATTGGCTCAACAGGTATCCATGGGCCGCGTGGATCTGTACCCCATCGAAACCAGCCCTTTTAGCCCGATCAGCGGCCTGGCCGAAGGCGCGCGCAATCTGTTCGATGTCCTCCACGGTCATCGCCTTACGTGGGGATTTAGCGAAGCCCTCCACCGGCGAGGGCGCCATGGGTGTCTTACCGGTTAACTTGGCGTTGGCGAAGTAACCCGCATGGGAGATCTGAAGAACAATGCGGCTCCCATGGTCGTGAACCGACCGGACCATCTCCTTAAATCCTTCCAGGAGTTCATCTTCATAGATCCCCAACTGCCGTGGTCCGGCCTGTCCATCAGGCCAAACATAGGCAGCATATCAAAGAGCTGACATTTCCCCGATATTTCCCCCGACAGCGTCCTTGGCTTCTTGCTTATAGCATACTTGCTTCTTGACAGCTCATCAAGGCCGCGCAGTCTATTGACTGATTGCCACTTTCGTGTTAGTCTTTAAAGGATGCCAAAGAGCACAGTTTACTTCATTGGGCCGCGGACAGGCATGGGGCGAGACATCTTCACCAAGCTAGGGAATCTCCTCGACCGGGCAGGATTCCCCAACTTCATCCAGCAGAATGATTTGGTGGCTCTCAAGCTGCACTTCGGAGAGCAGGGAACCACCGCCTATATTCACCCGAGCTATGTGGGCTTCATGGTGAGCCAGATCAAAGATAGAAAGGCGCTCCCCCTCCTCACCGACACTAATGTGCTCTACCGGAGTGCGCGGGGCAATTCCGTTGACCATTTGCACACTGCTTTTGCACATGGCTTTTTGCCACTGGTCACTGGCGCACCGGTGATCATATCGGGGGGACTGAGGGGACAGACCTCGATCGAGGTCGAGATAGGCAAAAAGCATTTCCAAACGGTAAAACTAGCTTCCGAGATCGCGGATTTCGATAAGCTAATTTGCCTTACCCATTTCACTGGCCATCTGGCGACCGGCTTCGGTGGGGCGATCAAGAATCTGGGCATGGGGCTGGCCGCCAAGTCAGGCAAGCTGGCGATGCATTCCACCGTTGTTCCACTTATCAAGCGGGAGAAATGCACCGGCTGCGGGGCCTGCCGTAAGCACTGTCCGGCAGATGCCATTAGGCTTCAAGAGGGGGAAAATGACCAGCGGAAGCTCGCCGTCATTGACCCGGTTGTCTGCCTTGGCTGTGGCGAGTGCATTGCTATCTGCCCCAGCGGAGCGGTCAATATCCAGTGGAACGAATCGGCCCAGAACCTTCAGGAGAAGATCTGCGAACATGCCTATGGGGTGGTAAAAAAGAAACGGCCGGTATTTTTCCTCACTTTCCTGATGAACATCACCCCGGGATGTGACTGCCTGGCTTTTACCGATGCCCACATAGTGCCGGACATCGGAATTCTGGCCTCTTACGACGCGGTGGCTATCGATCAGGCATCGGTCGATCTGGTGAACCAGCAGCAGGGCCTTCACGCGACCAGGCTCAAAACAAACCTGGGGCGGGGGGAGGATAAGCTCCGGGCACTGTATCCCAACGTAGATTGGACGGTGCAACTGCGATATGGGGAGGAGATAGGGCTGGGCTCGCGGGATTATGATCTCGTATGCGTAGATGAGAGCACCCCGTGAGAGGAGGAGGATTTGACTGCCCTCATGCGGTTATCTTGCGTAGCTCGATAATCTCATCCCGCAGGAGCGCCGCCTTCTCAAATTCCAGACTCTTGGCGGCGGACTTCATCTGCGATTCCAGGCTCTTGATTAGCCGGGCGATTTCATCCCTGGAGATGGGAGGGGTAGTGACATATTGCGCCCGGGGCTCAGCCACCGCCCGCAATTGATCGGTAATGTCCTTGATCGCTTTCTTGATCCCTGCCGGGGTGATGCCATGCTCTTTATTATAAGCCTGCTGAATCCCTCGTCGGCGGTTGGCTTCGTCAATCGCTCGGCGCATCGAGCCGGTCATCACATCGGCATACATCGTTATGTGTCCTTCGGCATGGCGCGCCGCTCGCCCCATAGTCTGAATGAGCGCGGTGTCCGAACGCAGGAATCCCTCCTTGTCGGCATCGAGGATGGCGACAAGGCTCACCTCAGGCAAGTCCAGTCCCTCTCGCAAGAGGTTGATCCCCACAACCACATCATAGACACCGAGACGCAGGTCCCGGAGAATCTCCACCCTTTCCAGGGTGTGAACCTCTGAATGAAGATAGTGGGTCTTGATGCTCATCTCCCGGAGGTAATCGGCCAGCTCCTCAGCCATGCGCTTGGTGAGCGTGGTCACCAGAACCCGTTCCCCGCAGTCTACCCGCCTTCTGATCTGCTCCATAAGGTCATCAATCTGCCCCTTCGTGGGTTTGATCTCCACCGTCGGATCGAGCAGCCCCGTGGGGCGGATCACCTGCTCTACCACCTGTTGAGCCTGCTCGTATTCGTAGGGGCCGGGCGTTGCCGAGGTATAGATCGCTTGGCTAATGTGGCTCTCGAACTCGCGGAAATTCAAGGGGCGATTGTCCAGGGCCGATGGAAGACGAAAGCCGTGTTCCACCAGCACCTCTTTTCGCGATCGGTCACCGTGATACATACCTCTAACCTGGGGGATGGTCATGTGAGACTCGTCAATGACGAGCAAGAAGTCGTCCGGGAAGTAATCTATGAGCGTCCAGGGTGGGCTTCCCGATGGGCGTCGAGCGAGATGGCGAGAGTAGTTCTCGACGCCGGTACAATAGCCCGTTTCTCGCAGCATCTCGATATCGTAGTTGGTGCGAGCCTCCAGACGCTGCGCCTCCAGCAGCTTCCCTTGCGACTTGAGCTCGGCGAGCCGCTGCTCCAACTCCCCCTGGATATCGGCGATGGCGGCCATCAGCTTCTCGCGGGTGGTGACGAAGTGCTTGGCAGGATAAATCTCGACCTCATTTCGTTCCACCAGCAGCTCGCCTGTCAGGGGGTCGATCTCGGTAATACGCTGGATCTCTTCTCCCCAGAACTCCACCCGGACGGCGATATCCTCATAGGCCGGTTGAATCTCCAGGGTGTCACCTCGGATACGGAACCGGCCGCGGGTGAAATCGACATCATTTCTTTCGTATTGCATTTCCACCAGTCGCCGGGCAATCCGGTCTCGGTTCGACCTTTCTCCTTCACTGAGGTGGACCACGAAGCTGTAGTATTCCTCGGGGGCACCCAGCCCGTAGATGCAGGAGACCGAGGCGGTGATGATCACATCGTGCCGGCTGAGCAGCGAGCGGGTGGCCGAGTGACGGAGCTTATCGATCTCTTCGTTGATGTCGGTTTCCTTTTCGATGTAGGTATCGGTGCGTGGGATGTAGGCCTCGGGCTGGTAGTAATCGTAGTAGCTGACGAAGTATTCCACGGCGTTGTGGGGGAAGAACTCGCGGAACTCGGTGCAAAGCTGTGCTGCCAGGGTCTTGTTGTGCGAGAGAACCAGGGTGGGTTTTTGCACCTCGGAGATGATATTGGCGATGGTGAAGGTCTTGCCCGATCCGGTTACGCCGAGCAGGACTTGATGCTTGTGCCCGTCCCTGAGCCCGGCGACGAGCTTCTCGATCGCCTGGGGCTGATCGCCGGTGGGGTGGAAGTCGGAGGAAAGTTTAAATTCGGACATTCCCTGGCTCCATGTTTCGCGCTGCTGCACTCATTCTACTCCAGGTCCACCTCCTCCGCAATCCCGATTCTCTCCACGCTCAGAGGGACATAGTTCACCTTCCCCTGTTCGATGAGTAGCCGCAGTCGTTTTTCATCCTCGGTGAGGCGGAAACGGCCGGTCTTCACCTCGATGAAGTCGATCCCCTCATCGTATTTGATGCCCACGAAATCTATCGGGTCGCCGAGGTAGAACAGTCGGTCGTACTGGGTCAGTTCGAAGGTGGCCATGAGTTCGTTCAGTTTTCCGGTCCGTTTGCCGAGGCTCCTCGTTATGGAAACCAGAAGCTGATTGGGCAGATTCTGCAGATCGCTTTGCATCTCCCTAATCGAGGCTTCCGAGGCCAGGGCAAAGCGAAGCTTCTGCTCCAGCTCCTCAATCTGGGGTAGCTCGATCTTTCTCGGTCGCAGGAGCAGGACGAGGACGACTACCAGCAGAATCACCACCAGGCAAGTCAGGGCGATGATTAGTATTTCCATAATAGCTTTCCTCCTGAATGAGCATTCATCTCTCAGCGCTCCCCCATCACTTTGTGGCAAGGCTGAAGCCTTGTGTTACGGTTACTGATTAGACGCCACTTACATGATACAGTCTGCAGACTATCTTTACAAACTCACTCATCTGGGATATACTAGAAGTTGTCGGGAGGGAAGCTACGGCATGCTGAGAACGATTGCTGAGATCAATGAGAAAATTCGTAGAGGTCAGACCGTGGTGGTGACTAAGGAATGGATCGGGCGAGGCGAGTTTCTCTTGACCGAACCGGTGGCTGCGCTGCCGGGTGTGGAGGCAGGAATAGAATTCAAGCCCCTTAGAGAAAGGCCGATAGAATGAAAAAGGAGGAAGAATCATGCGAGAGAAAGTTGAGGCTGCCCTCGACCTCATAAGACCGTCGCTTCAGGCTGATGGCGGAAATGTGGAGTTGGTAGGTGTTGATGGTGGTGTGGTCAGTGTGAAGCTTGTCGGAGCCTGCGGGTGCTGTCCCATGTCAACGATGACCCTCAAGATGGGCATCGAGCGAGTGCTCAAAGAGCAGGTGCCCGGGGTCGAAAAAGTAATCGCTGTATAGCATAAACGGTTCACGGTTCGGGGTTGGGGCTACGTAACCACTGAAGACGGGCAAGATGCCCGTCCTGTTTGAACCTACGAAGTGGGAGGGAGGCTGGAATGCGGGGATGGTATGTTATTTGTGGTTCATGCGGCAGAAAGGTAGAACATTCCCATAGCGAGCCCCCTTGTGAGGTGCTCAAAGGGTGGCTTACGGTCTCCTACTGGAAGGGTCTCGAATCTGTTGAGCACTATAGCTTCTGTTCCCTTAATTGTCTTCAGGAGTGGGTGGATAGTCACGTCCCTAAGATTCCCGAGGTATTCCTGAGATCCTTCGGGGAGGAAGAGGATAGAGCATGAGAGAGGATATCGCGATTTCAAGAAGAGTGGTTCTCCGTTTCCCACGTTCCCTGCTTACCGAAACTTGAGAAGAAAAGCGCTGAAGACAGTCTTGAAATGTCATGCATCTATCGAGGGATACATCAGGCGGTATCCCTCATTTTTTACTGCCCTGGAACCGAGACCTATCCGGGGAGATGCCCCCCGGATCACAAGGGAGATGTCGCGGGCTGCCGGGCGGTTAATGACAGGCAAGATGCCCGTCCTACCTCGCCTGAGGTGATTGTTGAGAATGGAGGGCGCGGTCAAGATCGCTCCGGTACAGGAGGAATATGTTTGCGGTGATTCTCTGCACTAGCCCGCGCGAGGAGGCCGGAAGGATAGCAATGGCCTTAGTGGAGGAAAAGCTGGTTGCCTGCGTGAATATCGGCGAGGTCAATTCTTACTTCAGGTGGGAAGGTGAGATGCAGGAGGAAGGGGAAGCTCTCCTGATAATAAAGACGAGGGCCGTGAAGGTGAGGGAGATCATAGGCCGGATTCGAGAATTGCACAGCTATGAGGTGCCGGAGATCATCGCTCTCCCGATTATCGATGGCCATGAAGGGTACCTGGATTGGGTGAGGGAATCGGTTGAATGATGGAGTTTTCGGGGTTGTAACTGTTGACTAACATATTGACTTTTATGCCTTCCTATGATATAATAAGACTATGAAGCTAGCAGATTGGGCTCGTTCTCAAGGAATCACCTACAAGACAGCAT
>QLUL01000229.1 GCA_018725425.1 Chloroflexota bacterium | reverse complement strand
CAACAAAGGAGGTCCCGATGAAAGTCAAAGTGGTGTTCTATAGCATGTATGGTCATATCTATAGAATGGCCGAGGCTATAGCCGAAGGTGCCCGGGAAGTTGAAGGGGCCGAGGTGGAACTGCTACAAGTCCCTGAGCTAGTCCCCGATGCGGCCCTGGAACGGTCAGGGGCCAAGAAAGCCCGTGAGGTCTTCGCTCACATTCCTGTGGCGAAGCCTGGCGATTTGGCTGATGCCGACGCCATCATTTTCGGCACGCCAACCCGCTTTGGCAATATGTGTGCCCAGATGCGGAGTTTTATGGACCAAACCGGCGGGCTATGGGCGCAGAATGCGCTGGTAGGCAAAGTGGGCAGCGTTTTTACCTCAAGCGCAACTCAGCATGGGGGACAGGAGACGACTATCACCAGCTTTCATACTACTCTGCTTCATCATGGCATGGTGATAGTGGGGTTACCATATTCCGAGACTCGCCAGACCACGCTTGAGGATATAAGCGGTGGCAGCCCATATGGTGCTTCGACAATCGCGGCCGCCGATGGCAGTCGTATGCCGAGCGAGAATGAACTGGCCATGGCTCGCTTCCAGGGCCGTCACGTAGCCAACATTGCCAGGAAGCTGGTCGGCAAGTAAGAGCAGAGGTCATCTGGACTCCCGGGAGCGGCTTGACTGAGCTTGGTTGGTGATTTCAGATACCTAAGGTTTACATAGATCTGCCGGCCGCTCCTTTGCAGCTCCTGTATCAGTCTTCGATCAAGCTCCTCGACCATCTCAGCCTCACAAGAACCGTTCAAGCGTAATTCTAACATAACCTTACCCGTGTTAGAAAGTGCGCCACTCGCCGAAGTCAGCCAATTCACCAGGTCTATCAGATGTCGTACGCCACCATCGTGAGTTACGATTTATAGTGTTTTGCAAAAATCACTGCACTGTGTCATTGCGAGGAGCGTGATTCCTCGCCTGTCATTGCGAGGGACAAAGTCCCGAAGCAATCTCTGGACAGGCTCGGAACAAGCTCCGCAATCTCAAGCCAGGATGGAATGGATTGCTTCGCTTCGCTCGCAATGACAGCCAAGGTTGTGTAATGATTTATGCAGTTGACTATACATAATAACAAGGCATAAAAGGCTTGACAAGTTGCGAGTTCAGTGGTACAGTAAGTGAAACGCTCCATATTCGGCAATATGATGTGGGATTGAGGCCAACTCACAGGGAGAGGAGCGTTCCTGGAGATGTCCTGGACCTAAGGCCAGCGGAGGTGTTCCTTGAGGCATAATCGGTACTCTGTGGGCAGGGAGACTAAGCACTCGCCCATAGCTAAAGTGTTATTACTGGGCAGAAGCGAGGTCGAAGAGCTCCTCAACATGGGTGAAGCGTTAAACGCCGTTGAACGTTCTTTCAGCCTCAAAGCCGAGGGAAGAGTTCTCATGCCTCCCAAGTTGTATCTAGACCTGCCGGAATACCATGGCGATTTTAGAGCCATGCCGGCTTACATCGAGGGAAGCGCGGGGTTGAAATGGGTCAGCGTGTATCCAGGTAATCTCAAGCGTAATTTGCTAAGCGTGGTGGCTACAATTATCCTTTGCGACCCCGACAGCGGCTATCCTCTTGCCATCATGGATGGGACGTATATTACAGATATGAGAACGGGAGCGGCAGGGGGTGTGGCGGTTAAGTACTTAGCCAGAAGGGACTCCTCCATCATTGGGATGATAGGGGCTGGCAAGCAGGCCAGAACGCAACTGCTGGCCATAAGTGAGGTGCTTCCGGGAATTAAAGAAGTGAAGGTATTTGACCAGTACAGGGATGCCGCCCTGAGATATGCCCAAGAGATGAGGGTGAATTTAAACCTGAACATCCGTCCGGCAGAAACCATCGAGGAAGCAGCGGAGGCTGATATCGTAGTTACAACTACCCCTTCAAGAACGCCGATTGTCAAGAAGCATCATATTAAGCCGGGAACCCACATCAATGCGATCGGGGCGGATGCGAAGGGCAAGCAGGAGCTGGAGTCCGATCTATTGAGGGGTGGCAAGATCATAGTTGATGAGATTGAGCAGGCTTCTCATTCTGGTGAAATCAATGTCCCGCTCTGCGAGGGTCTGATAAAGGTGGAAGAAATCTATGGTACTCTGGGCGAGGTCGTGGTCGGTACAAAGAAAGGGCGTGAAAGCGATGCAGAGATAACCATTTTCGACTCCACCGGACTGGCCATTCAGGATATAATCTGTGCTAAACTCGTATATGAGAAGTGTCGGGGCAGCGATGTTCCTGCCTTCGAGCTTTTTTGACGG
>QLUL01000228.1 GCA_018725425.1 Chloroflexota bacterium | reverse complement strand
CAAGGACAATCAAGCCGATGAGGTGTCTCTGCTGGAGAGCATTATGAACCACATATCAGCCCGGGGGGTGCACCCCCAGATGCGGCTTATGCACACCGACGATGTGTCGGGAGAGGAGGCCGAGGATGGCTAACAAGACGAATCGAATACCCTGGCATCAGGTGGTAAAACTGCGAGATGACTTGCGCACTGGTGAGCTCAGCCTGTCCATCTTTGCTGCCGACCTGTACGACGTGGTCATGGGCCAAGCCAAGCCTATTTACCAGCGGCCTGATGAGTTCTTTGCCCTTACCTATCCCACCTTCAACCTCCGCGAAATGGTAAAGGATGTGCTTCTCCGCCTGGCAGGTAAGAACGACCGCGCCGTCCGGCAACTGGAGCTAACCTATGGCGGTGGCAAGACCCACTCACTAATCACGCTCTATCACCTGGTTAATGACCCGGAACATCTGCCAAATCTACCTGCGATACAGGAGTTTCGCCAGCATGCTGGCGGCATTGCGCCGCCCAGGGCCAGGGTAGCAGTGCTTGCCTTCGACAAGCTGGATGTGGAGAAGGGTATGGAGGCGCACAGCCCTGCCGGTGAGACCCGCTGGCTTCGCCAGCCATGGAGCGTTCTGGCCTTCCAGTTGGCCGGCTCTGAGGGACTGCGGCTCCTTCACGCCGAAGAACAGGATCAGGAGCGGGAAAGCGCCCCAGCGGAGAACCTGCTGCGAAAACTGCTGGCCCTCCCTGCTAAGGACAACCTGGCGACGCTGGTATTGATAGACGAGGTATTGACCTATGCACGGATGAAGATAGGCCGCGATCCTCACTGGCGACACCACCTTCAAGGCTTCTTCCAGTATCTTACCCAGGCGGTAACCAAGGTAGACAGAGCCTGCGTGGTGGCATCTCTGCTGGCTACAGACCCCCGTAAGAGCGACGAGTTAGGCAAGGAAATTGCTCAGGAGCTCTACGCCATTTTCCGTCGAGAGCGGGAGGAGGGCGTTCAGCCCGTAGAGAAGCAGGACGTAGCCGAGATACTGAGGCGGCGCTTTTTCAAGCCGGACTCAATTCGCCACCGCGAGGCCTTCCGCCAACATGTCGTGGCCGCACTTGACGGTATTCAGGGCCTTGATGAGTGGACTAAAAAGAACCGCAAGGCAGAGGAAGAGCGCTATCTGGCCGGCTACCCCTTCCATCCTGACTTAACCGAGGTCCTCTACACCAAATGGACGCAACTGGAAGGGTTTCAACGAACCCGAGGCGTACTGCGCACTTTCGCCATGGCTCTGCGGGATGCAGAGAAGTGGGACACCGCGCCCCTGGCAGCGGTCAACGTTCTGTTGAATGGGCCGGGGAGGGCAGGCCTTTCTGAGGCATCGCGAGAACTGGCGTCTGTCGTCACATCTGAAGAATACGAAGGCAAACGACAGGACTGGACGCCCATCCTGGAGGACGAGCTGGAGAAAGCCAGGAATATCCAGCAGGAACTCCCGGCACTCAAGGGACGGGAACTCGAACAGGCCGTGATGGCCACCTTTCTCCACTCCCAGCCTATCGGGCAGAAGGCACTCACCCGGGAGCTGCTTATCCTCTTGGGCGCTGCCAAGCCAGATAGAATTGAGCTGGAGAAGGGCCTGCGGCGCTGGACGGAGGTCTCTTGGTTCCTGGATGAGGCAGCAATGGCTGAGGCAGGCAAGGGTGGCGTAGAGGTGAGGGAACTTCCCAAAACCTGGCGACTGGGCACCAAGCCCAATCTGACGCAGATGCACAGTCAGGCGGTGACACGTGTGCCGCCGAACCTGGTCGAGATCAAGCTGGTGGAGTTCATATCGAAGGAGAAGCGTTTGACTGCCGGTGGATCTCAGGCTGGTGCCCGAGTCCACAATCTCCCGCAGCGACCCCGGGATGTGGAAGATGATGGGGAGTTTCACTATGTAGTGCTTGGCCTTGGGACCGCTTCCGAGGTGGGTAGTCCCAGCGCTGAAGCGAGACGATTTATTAAGGAAACAACCTCACCTGACCGGCCGCGAACCTATCAGAATGCCATCCTGCTTCTGTGCCCATCCCGAGACGGGCTGCAACTACTACGGGACCGGGTGCGAGACTATCTGGGCTGGGAAGAGGTGAACAATCTTCCTGAAACCAAGGCCTTCGATGAACTACGGAAGGCACTCCTCAAAGGATACACTGAAGAAGCCAGGCGCAAGATTCCGGACGCAGTGGTCCAGGCATACACTATTGTCGTGACTGTCTCAGTCAAAGGGGAAATTGAAGCCTTCAGAGTCACTTCTGGAGGGGAGCCCCTGTTCGAGA
>QLUL01000227.1 GCA_018725425.1 Chloroflexota bacterium | reverse complement strand
AAGATCGAACAGCTTGTTGAAGTCATTAACAAAATGAAAGAAAAAAGACGGAGTAACGGAGGTTAAAGGTTATGAGCGAAATCGCTTTCTCCATTGACGGACTCAAGATCAAGGCAAATGAAGGGGATACTATCCTTAGTGTGGCGCTTAAACATGGGATCTATATTCCCCATCTCTGTCATCATTTTGATTTGCCGCCCTTTGGAGGATGTCGACTATGTATGATTGAGATCGAAGGAAGGGGTCTTACTATTTCCTGTAAAACACCGGCCGAGGAAGGGTTAAAGGTAATAACGGAAAATCCGGAAATCAATAAAATTCGCCGGATTGCCGCCGAACTTATTATTGCAGATCATTATACTGATTGTCTTTCCTGTGTCAGAAATACAAATTGCCGACTTCAAGATATCGCTACTCATAGCGGTATTAAGGAAGAAGACTTGCAACATTTGAAACGAAGAACTGTTAGAAACTTGCCTATGGATGAATCTAGCCCTTACTTTTATCGAGATCCTAATAAATGCGTTCTCTGTGGTAATTGTGTGCGGGAATGTGGGGAGATTCAAAATGTGGGAGCTTTAGACTTTGCTTATCGGGGTGCTGAGATACAGGTGATGCCAGCATTTGGCAAACCTATGCCTGAGACGGAATGTGTGGGCTGTGGACAATGTATTCAGGTTTGCCCTACTGCTGCTATAACGATAAAATATCAAACCGATGCTGTCTGGGCTGCTTTGAAGGATCCAAATAAGCGGGTCATTGTCCAAACGGCCCCGGCAGTTCGTGTTGCTCTCGCTGAAGAGTTTGGAGGGAAACCAGGAACGATCATTACCGGCAAGATGGTCGCCGCTCTACGGCGACTGGGTTTTGACCAAATCTATGATACTACTTTTAGTGCTGATTTGACAGTTATGGAGGAAACTACCGAGTTTCTTCATCGCTTGGAAAAAGGAGAAAATATACCGTTATTTACCAGTTGTTGTCCGGCATGGGTAAATTATGTTGAATATTTTCACCCCGATTTGTTAAATCAACTTTCTACTTGTCGTTCCCCTCAACAGATGATGGGTGCTCTCCTTAAAAAATTCTATGCCAAGCAGCAAGGGCTTTCTCCTCAAGATATTTTTGTTGTTTCGGTGATGCCTTGTACGGCTAAGAAATCCGAGGCTCAACGACCGGAATTTAGGACTCAGGGGATTGCTGATGTGGACGCGGTTATTTCTACTCCTGAATTAGTCCAAATGATTCGTGAAAAAATCGGATTTGCTTTTAATATCTTGGAAGATGATTGTTATGATTCCCCCTTTGGATTTGGTAGTGGTGCGGGCGTAGGTTTTGGTTCTTCCGGCGGGGTTAGTGCTGCAGTAATACGTACTGTGCTTTATAAATTGTCCGGGGGAAAACCGCCTTTGGATTATGCATTTACTCCGGTAGAAGGATTTCCTAATACTACTGAGGCTGTCTTATCTGTAGGCGATAAAACAATTCGCATAGCTATGGTGCGTACTTTGGGAGCAGCCAACAAATTGATTGAAGCCTTACGGGCCGGTGAAGTTTGCTACCATTTAGTGGAAGTAATGGCTTGCCCTGCAGGATGTATTAGTGGCGGGGGGCAACCATTGATTAATAATATCCAGGCCCGGCAGGAACGAGTTCAAGCATTGCAAGGAGTTGATCAGCAACAGCGGGTACGAACAGTACAGGATAATCCCTTTATTGATGAAATTTACCGGCAATGGCTGGAGAAGCCGGGAAGTCATGTTGCTCATCATGATTTGCATACCACTTATACGCCAAGACGGACTAAAAATTAACCTTATTATGTAACTATTCAGCCTGCTTCCTTAATCCGTGAGTCCAGACTCAAAACGCTCACCCACTGGGTGATGATTAAAAGCAATCTGATTAGCTTCGCTTTTAACATTTTATCCACGGATTAAGGTGCTTGCATGTTACTTGACATGACCCTGAGATATGTGCTAGGATAATTATACCATGAATCGAGCCCTGTTGCAGCTATTATCACAAGAGGAAGTGATTGAAATCGTTCTGAACCAACCAGCACCCATGAACCATGAAGACATCCTGGCGGTTTATGAGGCTGGTCCTGAGGCGGTGATCAAGCTCATCAACACCCTGAGTGCAACCATTTTTGAACAGTTGGAGCAGATTGCTGCACTCCAGGAGAGGGTAAAAGCTTTAGAAGAGCAGCTTAACAAAAATAGTCGTAACAGCAACAAACCCCCTTCAACAGATTTCCTAAAGCCCCAAGATAGGCGTGGAAAAAGTGGCAAGCCGGTTGGTGG
>QLUL01000226.1 GCA_018725425.1 Chloroflexota bacterium | reverse complement strand
AGCGCGCTGACGAGCTGAAGGTTGAGGGAATACTTAGCCGAAGCAAGTTGGAAGTCCAGGGGATACATCAACTAACCGAATGAAAAATGAAAATACTAAAATGCAAATTGCAAAATTATTTCTTTTTGGCTGCAACTATTGATTTGCTAACTTCAAACTCCATTTTACAGGGTGATTGGTGAATAGTGACTGGTAATTGGTAACCTCCAATTACCAATTACCAATCACCACAGGCTCTTGCAAAATTCCCGAAACATAGGAAATGTCATTCTGAACTTGTTTCAGAATCTCAATAAGCGAATGTGATATGAGACCCTGAAATAAATTCAGGGTGACAAATTGCGACTTTTGCAAGAGGCTCACCAATTACCAGTTACCAAATTCGCTATCGGCCTTTTAAGGAGGGGAATGGACAAAGTTCTTCGTCTAACCGAATCCGTCAGCGGTGCGGGCTGAGCCTCCAAGCTCGGTCCAGGGGACCTGGACAAGGCGCTGTGTGGCTTGGAAGTCCCCCACGATCCCAACTTGATTGTGGGATTGGATAGCTTCGATGATGCTGGTGTCTACCGTCTAACCGACGATCTGGCCATCGTCCAGACCGTTGATTACTTCACGCCCGTTGTTGATGACCCCTATGACTTCGGCCGCATCGCCGCCGCCAATGCCCTGAGCGATGTCTACGCTATGGGTGGTAGACCGATCACGGCGATGAATATCGTTTGTTTCCCCAGCAAATCGATGGACATGTCCATTTTGAGGGATATTCTGCGTGGAGGGATGGATAAGCTCCACGAGGCGGAGGTGACGCTGGTGGGAGGGCATAGCGTGGAGGACCCGGAACTCAAGTACGGCCTCTCGGTTACCGGGGTAATCCATCCGCGCAAGATCGTGCGCAATTCGGGAGCAGTGCCCGGCGATAGCCTGATACTTACCAAGCCACTGGGCACGGGCATTATCAATACAGCAATCAAGGCGGGCATGGCCGATGAGAAAACCGTAGCCATGGTTACCGAGCAGATGGCTGCTTTGAATAGGCGAGCCTGTGAGCTGATGCAGGAGGTGGGAGTCCATGCCTGTACCGACATAACCGGCTTCGGGCTTCTGGGCCACGCCTGCGGGATGATTCGGGATAACTCCATTGGAATGGCGATCTACTGCTCGGTGGTTCCCATCTTCGCCGAAGCCATCGAATTTGCTCGAATGGGACTTATCCCCGGCGGGTCATATCGCAATAGGGATTTTCGTGATGCCATGGTGGAGTTTGCTGCCGGTGTGCCTGACTGGGCCCCGGACCTCCTGTTCGACCCCCAGACCTCGGGAGGGCTGCTGATTTCCACTTCCCCGGAGAAAGCGAAGGTGCTGCTTGAGAAGCTGCATCGCACCGGCCACAGAGACGCGGCCATCATTGGGGAAATAGTGGGGGAGCCGAAGGGGAAGATTACTGTTCGCGTCGTGAAATAAGGCGAAGCTAGCTAATGAGTTAGTATCCGGGCTGTATTTATCTGCTTTTCCGATTTGTGCCACACCAAACCATAGATGATCTCGCTTGCTGGGGGGAATCCGCACGCTTGACTTAGCTTCAGCCAGGATATATAATGGTCTTGGGGAAAGAGAAATGCCGATCTACGAGTATTGCTGTCCGAATTGCGGTGGTAAGTTCGACTTGCTTCGTCCCTTTAGTCAGGTAGATGAGGCAGCCTTATGTCCGGAATGTAACCACGAGGCTAGAAGGCTAATCTCATCCTTTGTATCCTTTGCCCGGGACGCCGGTGGAGTGTCCACCCCCATTGGTGGAGTCAGCTCCTGCGGCACCTGCTCCTCTTCTACCTGTGCCACCTGTAGTTAGTGAGTTTTAAGTCTTAAGTTTTAAGTTTTAGGTTTAGCGCACAACACTTAAGACCTAAAACTTGAAATTTTGCAGTGTAGTCCCCACGCAATGGAACAAGATGCCGCCAGCTTCGCCGAATTTCAGCGCCTCGTTGCGAGGTTATGTGCCCCCGACGGTTGCCCCTGGGACCGCGTCCAGACCCACCAGTCGCTCAAACCCTATCTCATCGAAGAGGCATATGAGACGCTGCAGGCGATCGAGGAGCAGGATGCGGACAGACTCTGTGAGGAGCTGGGGGACCTCCTGCTTCAAATCGGCCTGCACTCCCAGATTGCCCAGAAAGCCGGTGAGTTTGATCTCGCCGATGTTCTGCGCCATATAAACGAAAAGCTTATCCGCCGTCATCCCCACGTTTTCGGAGACTCAAAGGATATTGATGCTCAGGAGGTAGCTCTGAACTGGGAGGACTTAAAGCGGGGGGAG
>QLUL01000225.1 GCA_018725425.1 Chloroflexota bacterium | reverse complement strand
AGAAAAGGGAGCAGGCTAATGACCTATGTCGGCAAATAGCCTATTTTTCATGGCTATGGAGAAAAAAGGGCAGACCGGTCTCCACTGTGGGATAAATAACGGGCTTTGATTTATGTAGGAGGAGTTTTGACTTAAGGAGCGCGGGGATTCCTTAGATCGTGCAAAAACTCTCTCTGTAGCTTGCGAACTCTTTTTCGCAACTTGCTTTTTCCCGGTTCAACTATGTCCATAATAATGTTAGTGTACTCAGGGACGTTGAAGAAGGCGAAGTATTGTTTATAGTAAACCAGGATATGGTTGCTATATGGAAGCAATTGCCCCTTGAGACTGGTGCGAGTCATTTTGTTAAGCTCTGATCGGTTTTCATCTAAAAGCTGCATCTGCAGAAGTGTATAGGACAAACCAACAAAAACTACTTGATTTGTCACGAGGTTGAAGTTTGGGGAATGGAAGCCGGTAAGATCCCAAAATAGTTTAGTTTGCCGATGCCTTTCTTCAATAGTTCCACGTATATGGTAAATATCTCGAAGAAACGGTCCGTCCTGAGTATGCGCAGTAGTCACCAATCCCCAGGGAGGCTTGTTCTCTCTATCCGTAAGTGCGACGGTGAGCGGTATTAGGCATGCATCCCAACTGGTCAAATCATTAAAGACTACAACTTTTTCCGGTGGTGGTGGTTCAGGCCAGCGACCGCGTTCCTTTAATGTGTGCTGACGTACTTGTTCACGCCTCACTATCGATTCCGGTTTAGGGGAAGGAGGAAGGGGAGACTTCAATTCTGCCGGACGGTAGTCTTGCCAGTCCACTTTACCCATTCGCAATAAACCCCGAGCATCTTCCAGTACTGCCATGTTACTCTTTAAACCACTGATTGTATCCACACCCCATTCCTGCTTAAGATGCCCCATGGATTCGCCATCCAGAAACCCACGGTCCACAAGGAGCCATTTTATTATTCCACGTCCTACTATCTTAAGAAAATCATCCACCAGCCTATACAGGATCGGGCACTCGTGGTCTTTGCCGGAACCTAATCGCATCGCCACAAAGAAAAAGAACTCACTGTTCCTGTTGGTGTGGATAAGTGATACCCATTTATAACAACGCTTATACGAACAGCGTTTTAACTGTTCCGGAGTGAGATCTTCTTTCTTAGCAGGATGATTATGTTCATCAAAAAGCAGGACAACTGATCCTTCATAATTCTCATTGTCGGGAATAAATACATAAGAAGCATCTCCAACGAATATTCCCTCGGGATCGAATAGTTTCTGCTGCTTTAGCAATAAAGGCATCTGAGTGTTGTGCCATGTCAGTAATTTATCAGCAGGAGTTCGGCGTGCCACTTTTCTGAGCCAATCCTGGTCACATGGAGTCTGCCTATCATACTTATTTTTGGAATTAAATCCAGGACAGTGCAATGTAACCTGACCGGTCTCAGGATGCATTACTTTTTTACCTACACTTGGACCCAAAGCATTGATCAGTCCCCCGGTGCGAACTACCAATGGGTATCCGTGAAAACTTTGCATTCCGTGTAACCGAAGGCTAATGTCGGAAGCCACATATAGCCACATTGGCACTTCCTCTTTCTTACGTTTAAGGGGATATGTCCCAGATAACTGTTGCAGGATTCCCCGGCTGTTTATATACTCAAAAAACTCGGTCTCAGCTGCCTCGCTGGCAACTTCCATGTGGTCAACCTCACCATTCTCCAGACATCGTTTGATATAAGCTTTGTCTTCTTGAAAAACTAATAGGTTCATTGATGTTTCCTCCTTGCTTCTTCTATTGTTTGCACCATTGCATCTCGCAGTTGGTTCAGGCCATCGGAAATCCGGGCATCGGCCTTTCTGATTCGAGCAAGAAGTTTTTGGTGATGTTGGTAACGTTTAACGCTATCGGCGAGCCAAGAGGGCACAATCCTGCCGACATAGGTCAGTTTTGTCTTCCCCTCCATTCCTCTGGAAAGATACCACGAGACATGCTTTTTGGCATATTTACAACATTTACAATTAGGATTGCCACAACTACGTCCCATCTGATATAAGCTCCCTTTTACCATTCTCCCTGGGCGTATCACACGATCCAGTAACTTGCTACGTTCCTTATTGAGCAGACCAATTTCCTGACGCAGCTTGCTTGCATTCACAATCTATCCCCCTTTGCTGATGTGTATTATACCTCTATACATATCAGTTGTCAAGCAAAAAATGCCCCCAGACCAAAAATAATTTGGCCGGGGGCGTGCTATGCAACCTAAATGCCTAATTATGAGGAAGTTACGATGGTGTCAAATCTACTGTCTGAATCACAG
>QLUL01000224.1 GCA_018725425.1 Chloroflexota bacterium | reverse complement strand
CGGCCTGAGTCGGCATGATGCACACTAAACCGCTATGCTCCGCAACCCCAATGTCCTGAGTTCTGAACTTGAAAACAAGCCCTGCCACTTTCTTGGAGAGAGTCTTCCCCATTGAGATGACCAAATTCAGCCCAATGAGGGGGGCAAGCAACACCATACCTATTATGCCTGCTATTACTGGTTCCATGTGTCCTCCTTTCAAGTTACTTTAGACTGCATTCTCCATCCTTAAGTCTGAGATTGCTGTCCATAGACATCTCCTCCTTTTTGCCCACCATCTGAATGGTAGAGCTAAAGGGATAGGTTCGCAACCTACCCCTTTTTTATTTCCGGTATTTAAAAACTAACTGGCGGTATTCCTCAACCGCCCCCCTATTCACAAAGAAGGAGTTCCCGATGATTTTTCCTGAGATAACTCCCCTTTTTACTTGTTCCCCAACCCACTTTTGACTAAAAGGAATCATCTTCGTAGCAAGGTGGCTGGTCAGGCTTCTTTCGAGGAAAACCTGTCCTCGAATTCCGAAAGTGTTTTCGGGGTAATCCTCCATGGCTCCTTTATACTACATGTTGTAAGTACCTGAGTCAAGTGAATATCCCCATAGAACAAAACGCTATTTTGTTCACCCCTCAAACCTCAACTTGGCGCAAAGCTGGGTGAGAATCTCATTGAGCCTGGCGATTTGCTCGGCGGCTGTCTGAACTCCGTCGCCTAGCTCCAATCGAAGCACGAAGCGTAGATTGAGTCCAGCGCCAGCTTTTAGAACATCGCTGAGACCGTCAACGATGTCCTGAAGTTCCGCAGGTTCAAGTTCAGCTTCAGCACACTTTCGCCGCTCAATGGGTAGCGGAGGTTGAAGCGGTGGTGCTTCCTCCGGTACCTGCAAACGAACTTTCGTCGCCCCCGTCCAATCGCATGGCCATGGCCCAGAGTCGGTAGTAAGTTCCAGGAGCCGGCCTCGGATAGCTGCTTCGATAGCTGCCCGCACGACAGGCCAGGGCAGGGGCTTCCCATGCACCGCTGACAATGCTTGACTTATAGCAGCGGCCGTGGTAACAGACCGGCTCCACGCCGCTGGCAAGTTCTGGGGCAGCAGAGCTGTGGCAGGGATTTCGGAAGGTGGCGGGTTGAGTGCAGCAGCGTCGCTCAATAAACCCGGGGGAATTTCCTCGCGGAAGATGCTGGCAGTGCCAGATATGAGCCACACGACACCAGCTTTGACTGCCTCGTAGCTAGCCTGCTCCACCACCTCTCTTACTGCTTTTGGTACGGGGAAAGCCTCCTCATAGCCCTCCCGTTGCACCCTGCTAACATGTTTTCCGTCGAAGAACTGAATCAGCTCGCCAACGGTGATCGAAGGGCTATCCTGGGGCCACAGATCCGGTAGAACACCCGGGGCAAGAAGACTGCTATCCATCCCAGAGAGTTCCGCGGCCTCCGGCAGGACTACTTCGAGGTCGCGCTCCTGCAAATCCACCCCGTCGGGCTGGGATCGCCAGATCGTGCGCACGCTTTTATCTGGACGTGTCAGACGCAAGACGAAATGCCCCTGCGCTACGCCCATGGCTAGCGTGTCCACGACATCCCTTCGCCGAAGCATCTTGGGCAGGTGTGGGAATTGGGCGAAGGCCTGTATCAAGTCACTTGCGCGCCGTGAAGTCTCGCCTGCCCGCCACAGGTCGTATGGCCCTTCAGGAAGAAGCGCCTCAGGGCTAATCGCCGACTCCTGGATGCGTGACCGTTTGTCGTTTTTGACGGTCTCGAACAGGGGCTCCCCTCCAGAAGTGACTCTGAAGGCTTCAATTTCCCCTTTGACTGAGACAGTGACGACAATAGTGTATGCCTGGACTACTGCGTCCGGAATCTTGCGCCTGGCCTCTTCAGTGTATCCTTTGAGGAGTGCCTTCCGTAGCTCGTCGAAGGCCTTCGTTTCAGGAAGATTGTTCACCTCTTCCCAGCCCAGATAGTCTCGCACCCGATCCCGTAGTAGTTGCAGCCCGTCTCGGGATGGGCACAGGAGCAGGATGGCATTCTGGTAGGTCCGAGGCCGGTCAGGAGAGGTTGTTTCCTTAATAAACCGTCTCGCTTCAGCGCTTGGTTTACCCGCCTCGGAAGCGGCCCCGGGGCCAAGCACCACATAGTGAAACTCCCCATCATCTTCCACATCCCGGGGACGCTGCGGGAGATTGTGGACTCGGGCACCAGTCTGAGATCCACCGGCAGTCAAACGCTTCTCCTTCGATATGAACTCCCCTAGCTTGATCTCGACCAGGTTCGGCGGCACACGTGTCACCGCCTGACTGTGCATCTGCGTCAGATTGG
>QLUL01000223.1 GCA_018725425.1 Chloroflexota bacterium | reverse complement strand
ACCTTCTGCAGAGCTTCAGAGAGTCCCTGGGCGGTGCTCTTTAGATAACCAACATCACTTCCGGAGAGCGCCGAGCGCACCGCCGCGATCTTACCTTGGACCTCGCTCCTCAGATCGGCCGGCACTTTATCCCCTTGCTCACGAAGGGTCTTCTCCGCCGTATAGGCCAGGTTATCGGCCATATTGCGGATCTCCACCTCCTCCTTACGCCTGGCGTCTTCCGCCGCATGCTGCTCCGCTTCCCGCTGCATGCGCTCGATTTCCCCCTTGGAAAGCCCGCTCGATGCGGTGATGGTGATCCTCTGCTCCTTCCCGGTGCCCTTATCGCGAGCCCTCACGCTGAGGATGCCGTTGGCATCTATATCAAAGCTCACCTCGATCTGGGGCATTCCCCGCGGGGCGGGGAGGATTCCATCGAGCATGAAGCGTCCCAGAGTGCGGTTGCCGGGCGCCATAGGCCGCTCGCCCTGCAGCACGTGAATCTCCACGCCCGGTTGGTTATCGGCGGCAGTGGAGAATATCTGGCTCTTGCTTGTAGGGATGGTGGTGTTGCGTGAAATAAGCGGTGTAGCCACTCCCCCGAGGGTCTCGATACCCAGGGTAAGCGGGGTCACGTCGAGGAGCAGAACATCACTAACGTCTCCTTTCAGAACTCCGGCCTGAATGGCGGCACCTATGGCGACGACCTCATCCGGATTGACTCCCTTATGTGGCTCTTTGCCAAAGAACTGCCTCACCTTTTCCTGAACCAGTGGCATGCGAGTTTGACCACCGACAAGCACAACCTCATCGATCTGATTTACCTGCATTCCGCTATCCTGGAGCGCCTGGCGACAGGGGCCGAGGGTCTTCTCCACCAGGTCCATAACTAACTGCTCCAGCCTGGATCGAGTGAGCGTGATGTTGAGATGCTTCGGACCTGAGGCGTCAGCGGTTATGAAGGGAAGGTTTACCTCCGTCTGGGCAGTGGTGGAAAGCTCACACTTGGCTTTCTCCGCTGCCTCCTTCAAGCGCTGTAAGGCCATACGATCCTGCCTCAGGTCAATGCCCTGATCCTTCTTGAACTCGTTACAAAGCCATTCGATGATGCGTTGATCAAAATCCTCGCCTCCCAGATGGGTATCGCCATTGGTTGACTTAACCTGAAATGTGCCTTCACCCAGCTCCAGGATCGAGATATCGAACGTTCCGCCTCCGAGGTCGTACACCGCGATGGTCTCTTCCTGCTTCTTGTCCAGACCATAGGCCAGGGAAGCAGCGGTAGGCTCGTTGATGATACGCAGAACATCAAGTCCAGCAATCTTGCCGGCGTCCTTGGTCGCCTGGCGCTGGCTATCGTTGAAATAGGCCGGCACAGTGATCACCGCCTCGGTTACCTTCTCCCCAAGGTAAGCCTCGGCATCGGTCTTGAGCTTCTGCAATATCATGGCTGAGATCTCGGGGGGGCTGTATTCCTTACCCCCCATTACTACCCGCACCTCATTTTGGGGGCCTCGGGTTGTTTTGTAGGCCATGCGGCGAGCATCATCCTCTACAGAGAGTTCTCGCCCCGCCGGTTCATTCCACTTTCTCCCCATGAATCGCTTGATGTTGTAAACGGTATTTTCCGGGTTGGTGATCGCCTGACGCTTGGCGATCTGGCCTACCAGTCGTTCCCCGCTTTTGCTGATCGCCACCACCGAGGGCGTGGTGCGCGATCCCTCGGCATTGGGGATAATTACCGGTTCCCCAGCCTCCATCACCGCCACCTCACTGAGCGTCGTCCCTAAATCGATTCCAATGACCTTTGCCATATTTCCTATCCTCCTTAACGAGTTTTGAGTATTGAGTTTAGAGTTTAGAGGCCTCCCCCCTCTCCCCTCCTCAATACTCTATGCTCTATACTCTATACTTCCTTCACCCTTCCCGACCTTCACCATGGCGGGGCGGAGCAAACGGCCGTGCAGCATATATCCCTTCTGAAGCTCCTCAACGATCTTGCCCTCCTCCCCTTCCTCGTAAAGCACCGCCTGGTGGAAGTTGGGATCAAAATCCTTCCCTTCCGTTTCAATTCTCTCCAGCCCCTGACCTTCTAGAATTGCATGGAACTTACGGTGGATGAGAACTATCCCCTCCACCCAGGTAAATCCCGCCAGCTTTACGGAAACATTGTTCAGGGCCAGCTCCAGATCATCGAGTACGGGAAGCAGGCTGGACATAAGCAGGGCGTTAGCCAGGCGGAAATTCTCGGCTCTCTCCTGCTCGGTGCGCTTCTTGAAATTGATGAAGTCAGCCTGCGCCCTCTGCCAGTTGGCCAGATACTTCTCGGCCTTTTCCTTCTC
>QLUL01000222.1 GCA_018725425.1 Chloroflexota bacterium | reverse complement strand
GCGGCATTGCATCTTAATGCCTCCGGGAAATGTCGTCCATCAACGAATCGAAGAAGGAATAGGTGTCATGCGGGCCGGGTCCGGCTTCCGGGTGATACTGAACCATTCTGATGGGGAGCTCCTTATGTTTCAAGCCCTCAATGGTATTATCATTCAGATTGATGTGGGTCACCTCGAGCCCGATTTCCGCCAGCCCCTCCTCGGCAACGGCGAAGCCGTGGTTCTGGGTGGAAATAAAGACCCTCCCTGTTTCAAAGTCTTTCACCGGCTGATTCAAACCCCGATGCCCGAACTTCAGCTTATATGTTCGGGCACCCAGTGCAAGGGAGATGATCTGCTGCCCGAGGCAGATTCCGTAAAGCACGGTTTTGCCGATGAGCTTACTCACCGTGGCGATGGTTTCCTTCACCACCGCCGGGTCGCCCGGGCCATTGGAAATCAACACCGCATCGGGATTATAACCTAGAATTTCCTCCGCTGAAGTGTTGAAAGGAAGAAGGGTGACGTTTATTCCCCGGCACAGTAGATTCTCCGTGATGCTCCTCTTGGCACCGCAGTCTACGAGCACCACCTCATATCTGGAGTCCAGAGTCCAGAGTCCAGAGTCTGGAGTCCCCCTCCCCGTGACTCTCGACTCTTGACTCTTGACTCGTTTAGCCCCGACCGTGGTGACTCCCCCCACCAGATTCAATTCGGAGATGCCCTTCTGTTCCCTAACTTCCCTCTTCAAAGCCTCCAGGTTCACCTCCTCACCTCCGGCAAACGTCTGAAGGACGCTTTTCATCGTTCCATGGGTCCTGATCTTTCTGGTGAGGCGACGGGTGTCGATTCCACAAATACCGGGGGTCTGGAATTCAAGCGCAAACTCCTCCAGATTCTTCTGGGATCTCCAGTTGCTCGGCCGGTGGCAGACTTCCCTTACCACAATCCCTTCCACCTTTATTCCATCCGATTCATAGTCCTCCTCATTGACCCCATAATTCCCTATCAAGGGGTAGGTGAACATCAGCGTCTGGCCGGCATAGGAGGGATCAGTTAATGATTCAACGTAGCCGCTCATTCCGGTGGCGAAGACGATCTCTCCCCGGGCTTTGCCAATAGATCCAAATCCCTTTCCCTCAACCACCGTCCCATCTTCTAATACCAGTATCGCCTTCATCCCAATAAACCTCCGTCTGACAGCAATCCCCTTACCCTGTTTAGAGTCTCCTCCGGCTTGAGAATGGTGTTAACAATGTAAATACGGTCCAGGCTGGCAAAATACCTCTCGAAGAATTCCGTCCTTATTCTGTGCTTGGCTTCCGTCCTGACCAGTTGATGAGGGTTACAAAAATCGTTGGATTTCATAAATTCCAGTGCTTCCGGGGAGGTAAGCCCCTTTACCGTTTCCTCATCATGGTAATCCCTCTTGAGCAGCACGGCACTTCTTATCGTCGTCTGTTGGATCGTCCTGCCCTCTCCGAGCGCTCGCGTCAGGTCGGTGATCGCTCTTCCCTTAGGATCGGACACGCCCTCCTTAACCATAATCCGGTACTGCGGCCAGATATCTCCTATATCACCCCTCACGTAAATTTCTTTCTCCGATGCAGAGGCAACAAAATACTTCCTCGATGGTAGAACGAAGTACCAGTCCTCCGAGACCAGCCGGCTCCCCTCTTCAAATAGCAGCAGCCCGAGGGCAAGTGTGGTTTTCCCCGTCCCCGAGGGACTGATGATGGTTATACCTATGCCACCGAAGTCTAAAGCCGCCCCATGGACGGAAAATCTTCTTCGAGCCGAGTGGTAATCTTCAAAGAGATCCGCCGTCAGTGCGAGGGTGATCGACTTTACCCAGCCGTAGTAATCGCAATCGAGGATAATCACCGTTTTCGATATTGGCTCATAATAGACCCTGAGTTCCCCCCCGGCCTCCAGGGCGAAGACCCTTGCATGGGGACGAACATCATCGCTCATGAACCAGAAATTGTCCTCCCACATCTCCTTGAACAGCTTATTGTTGGTAAAGAATTTTATACACGCTCCGTTGATGTTAGCTTTCCTCTGCCAAGTTGTCAACTTCTCGTATTTGCTTATTATGGCATCCCTTTCCTCGATGGTTATCAGCTCGACTTCATACATTATCTTCCTCCAACGTTTTCATCATATACGAAGTTTCGGCGAAGCCGAACTTTGGGCGGATGAAGTGAGCCGTATAGCTCGTGTTATCTGTCGTTGTGGGCATTTTCACCCTTAATCCTATTGCCCTATTGCTTTTTACTTGAATTTTGAAAAATAGGCATCAATTTCTGGTCCTAATTCAATACCTGCTTTTTCAAAACAATT
>QLUL01000221.1 GCA_018725425.1 Chloroflexota bacterium | reverse complement strand
TGGAGATTCCTCTGGCGGCGGAACGGACGCAGTCTGGTCTACGAGCTACGGGTCTCGGAAGCAGGAATCAAACACCGATTATCCTGCTGGGATAAAAGGGTAAGTTTTGTGGAACGGTACAATCTAAGAATAGGTATCATCGGCGGTGGGCAACTGGGTAAGATGATGACCCAGGAAGCGAAGAAGATGGGGTTTTATGTTACCATACTGGACCCCACGCCGAACTCCCCGGCCAGTCAACTGGCTGATGAGCAGCTCGTCGGCGATTTTCATGACCGGAATAAGATAAGAGAGCTTGTCACCAGGAGCGACGTAACCACCTACGACATCGAAAACATTGACGTAGGTGCCTTAAAAGAGCTCGTCGAGGCGGGACATGTTATCCACCCTTCTCCACAGATACTGGAGATCATCCAGGACAAGTGGAAACAAAAAAAGGTACTGGAGCGCAGCGGTATCCCTATCCCGAGGTACAAGAAGGTCGAGGGGGATGCCCTCGCTGCTGCTGTTGAGGGATTCGGGTTTCCGGTGGTGCAGAAGGCCTGCCGGGGAGGCTATGACGGGAGGGGGGTATTCGTGATTCGTACCAGAGACGATATAGGAAAGGCACTCAAAGTGGAGTCCTTCCTTGAAGAATTTGTCGAAATCGAGAAGGAGCTCGCGGTAATGGTGGCAAGGAGTACTACCGGTGAGATCAAATGCTATCCGTTAGTGGAGATGGTCTTCGATGAGGCGGCCAACATCTGCGATATGGTTGTCGCTCCCGCCCTGGTGGAGCAAAAAATTCAAGACGAGGCCAGGCGAATAGCGGTTGCCGTGGTAGAGCCACTTGGTGGAGCAGGTATCTTTGGGATAGAGATGTTCTTAAGCAAAGCGGGGAATGTCCTGGTGAACGAGATCGCCCCCCGGCCTCATAATTCGGGGCACTATACCATAGAGGCTTGCGTCACTTCTCAATTCGAACAGCACATTCGGGCGATCATGGAACTCCCGTTGGGCTCGACGGAACTGCTCACCCCAGCGGTAATGATCAACATTCTGGGTGAGGAAGGGCATGAGGGGCCGGCAATATTCCAGGGGATTCGAGAGGCTTTGCGCATCCCTGGAGCGAGTCTGCATCTGTATGGGAAAAGGGTTACCAGACCATTCCGCAAGATGGGACATGTAACAGTAGTGGATAAGGACGCCGAGAACGCTTTCGAGAAAGCCCAGAGGATAAAGACACTTCTGCGAGTGGTTTCCTCTGACGAGTCGAGAGTCAAGAGTCAAGAGTCGAGAGTCGGGGAGGGGCGGGGGACTCCAGACTCCAGACTCCAGACTCCAGACTCCAGACTCCAGACTCGTAAGATGGAGGCAAGGGTAGGAATCATCATGGGGAGCGAGTCCGACCTCCCGGTGATGGAAGAGGCGGGGAAACTGCTGGAGGAGTTCGGGATTGGCCACGAACTTACCATTGTCTCCGCCCACCGGACGCCGGAGAGGATGTTTCAATATGCTCGCCAAGCGGAGGGGAAGGGGATTGAAGTGATAATCGCCGGGGCCGGCGGAGCCGCTCATCTCCCCGGCATGGTGGCCTCAATAACCCCCCTTCCGGTAATCGGTGTGCCGATCGAGACAACCCACTTGAAAGGGCTGGACTCCCTTTATTCCATCGTCCAAATGCCGGCAGGAGTCCCGGTGGCGACCGTGGGGATAAATAACGGCCACAATGCCGCAATCCTGGCGATGCAGATTCTGGGGGTGAAGTATCCGCAGATCAGTGGGAAGGTGAAGGAGTATAAGCAGAGATTGCAGGAGAAAGTCGAGGAGATGGCGCGCAGGGTTGAGCAAAGAAGGAGGCAAGAGGAAGCATGAACGAGGATCCGAGATCGGGGGGTAGCTTCGCGGTGAACAGGGCGATAGAGGAATTTCTGGGCAATTCCTCTGCCCCGGCTGGGATGAGGGGCGATCTGGTGCGTTTTAGCATGAAGTGCGGCGGTCGTCCTTTCTTTACCCTGACCACCGAGGAGCTGAGGGATTTTGTGATGGGAGTCAAGAAGGCCGCCGATCGCAAGAAGCGTGTCGAGGCGCTGGATGGATTTTTCAATTATGCCAAAGAGAGGGGATGGGTCATCGTGAATCCTATCACCGACCTTATCAAGAAGAAAGAACCGCGGATAAAACCGGTATCTCCTTCCGAGAAACCTGTCTGGCTTTCCGCTGAAGGTTTTCAAAGACTTGAAGCTGAAATAGACGGACTCCTCAAAGAGAGGGCGAAAGCCATTGCGGAGGTGAAAAGGACCAGGGAGGACGGGGACCTCCGGGAGAACGCCCCCTACCATGCTGCCCGGGAAAGGCTCGCCT
>QLUL01000220.1 GCA_018725425.1 Chloroflexota bacterium | reverse complement strand
TCACCCGAACGTTAGTGAGGGTTATCCTGGTTAAGGGGGTAGGAAATGAAGACGTATGATTTTAGAGTGGTGCTTGAGCCTGATGAAGATCGTTGGTTTGCTTATTGCCCGGTCCTTGAAGGAAAGGGTGGAGCTACTTGGGGATATACCAGGGAAGAGGCATTAAGGAATATAAGGGAGGTGATTGAAATGACAATCCAGGGCCTCGTCGAGCACGGGGAGCCAATCCCTGAGGAACCAGAAGCGGAAGTAAGGATTTCCTCCGAACCCCTGGCATCTGTTACTGTATGAATAGGCTCAATTACTCCAAGCTTCGCTCTATAACTGCCCGGGAAATAATTTCAGCTTTAATTAAAGATGGGTTTTACTTTGACCGACAGTCAGGTAGTCATCAACAATACTATCACCAAGATGGGAGGAGAGTATCGGTTTCTTTTCACCATCCAGGTGACACCTTTTCTCCAAAGATTTTGAAGAGCATGGTTGAAAAGCAGGCTAAATGGACGTACGAAGACCTTAAGAGGTTGAAAATAGCACTTTAAGATTAAATGCGGCAAATAACGCTTTGCATTTTAATGTTTTCATTTTTCATTTTGGTTGACTGGAGCTTACCTGGAACGAATGGGACATTTTGGGGAGGGATTTCATCTGTGCTTCCATCTATAGTTATGTTAACCGCGATTCGCCTTTTTCTCTACGAAAATACAACGATCTGGTAGGGGACAATAAGTTATGCCCGAACCAGTCAACCTGCGTTTCATCCATGACCACGTCCAGGTTCAACTCTATCGTCTGACCAAGCATGCCACCATCATCCGCTTGGAGCGGGGCGTCGCCATTGCTGAACTAGAGCAAGCACTGCTCAATGGAGAGATCATCGAACGATACCCAGATGACAAGCCATATCCATTCCCCGCCTTCGCGGGGACAAGCTTGTTTGGTGCTCGGGTGGTTGGCTTCGGGCGATCCGCTACACATTGTTTGTTCAAGAGGAAACATTGAACCAGCGTTGCGCATTGTGACGCTATATGAGCCGGAGGATGACCTATGGCAAAGCGACTACAGGGCCCGAAAGGTAAGGAGATAAATGAAATAGTGGACCGGTGCGACCGGTGCGGAGGCGAGTTAATGGCTGGCAAGACTACTCTGGAGATCTGGAGTGGTGAGGAGTTACTCGTTATCAAAGATCTGTCGGCTGATGTATGCCGGCAGTGCGACGAGGCTTACATCTCTGCTGAGGTTTCGGTGAAACTTGACCACTTCTTGGCCGAGCATCATTGGTGTCGTCCAGAGAGATACATTGCAGTGCCCCAATATTCTGCCGCGCAAGCGATGGGGAATTCAGGGAAAATCTAAAGGATATTTATACGGAGAAGAATTATGCGTTCACCTGTTTTGAGTGAAATCGAGAGAGTGATTGACCATTTATCTCGTGAGGAGCAATTATGGTTAATCGGGCAACTTGCTCATCGCCTGCGCGAAGACTCGCTGAAAAGCGGCCTGGTGGAAAAGTCCTTCCCCGCCTTCGCGAGGACAAGTTTCGAGAGCCAACTTGCCGCAATGGCAACGGATCCTGAGATTCGAGCCGAGTTGAAGACAATTAATCGAGAGTTTGCTGTAACAGAAGCGGATGGACTGGAGCGGAGATAATGTCCATTATCCGAGGAGAGATTTATTTTGTCAATTTGAATCCCGTGAAGGGACGAGAGCAAGCAGGAGAACGTCCAGTATTGGTTTTATCTGTAGATGCCATTAATAAACTACCTCTTGTGGTTGCGGTTGTTGTTGGAACAAAGGGCGAAAACATTTCTCGTGATTATCCGACAAATGTCCGTGTATCACCGGAAGATAGTGGTCTGACGATAGAGACAATTTTCTTATGCTTTCAGATCCGTTCATTGGATCCCAAACGGTTTCCCGAGAAACCGGCTGGCAAGGTTTCAGGTGAGGTATTAGAAGAGGTTGAGATGGCCGTTCGTTACTGCCTTGGGCTGTGATACGTGAAAGAACCCTTCCTTCACGGAAAGCTGAGGGAGAGGATTCCCTCAGTCCTCAAACCCTGGTTTTAAGGGAAGCGAAATTATGGATAAGGAGAGATACATATACTGGAAAGACGAAGATATGTGGATCGGATACCTTGAGAAATATCCGGATTATATGACGCAAGGTGAAACAATCGAAGAGCTGAAGGAGAATCTAAAGGATATTTATGAGGAATTGCCCCGGGGAGGCATTCCGTGTGTCCGGGAGCTTGCCGAGCTTGAAATAGCGTGAAAAGGAGAGATTTAATAAGATGGGGGGGGCAGTTAAGAGTGAGGATGAAAATCAGGGAATTCCTGGATGAGGGGAAGAGGTATATCGAG
>QLUL01000022.1 GCA_018725425.1 Chloroflexota bacterium | reverse complement strand
CTCCCTTCAGGGCTGCGCTCGCGGCTACCAGCGTAGGCGTGGTTGACGGCGTCCAACTGCTCGATCTTTCCTATGAGGAGGACTCTCATGCGGAGGTCGATTTCAATATCGTGATGAACGATGCCGGCGAGTTCATCGAGGTTCAGGGGACTGCCGAGGGCAAGGCCTTTTCCAAGAGGACCATTGACTCCCTGCTTGCCCTGGCGGAGAAAGGGATTCAGGAACTCCTCCAGATTCAGAGAGCCGCAATCGAGGGGCTGAGGTAATGGCAGATGTTCGACCCTTCCGCGGGATCCGTTATAATGCCAGAATGATCGGTGACCTTTCCTCAGTAATCACCCCTCCATACGATGTCATCACCCCGGAGCAGCAGTCTTCCTACCACCGGAGAAACCCCCATAATATCATCCGACTTGAGTTCGGCCAGGAGTTTTCCGATGACATTCCCGATTATTCCGTAGGACGGGCATCTTGCCCGTCATCAGCTAATAAATACACTCGCGCGGCGAATACCCTGAATGATTGGCTCCGAGATGGTGTCCTGGTCCGGGATCAGCACCCGGCATTCTATCTCACCGAGCATCGCGTTCCATATCTGGATAGCCACAGGAGCTACTGGGGACTTATCGCTGCGGTACGGCTGGAGAAATTGGGTGCCGGTCGAATTCGGCCCACCGAGATAACCATGAAGAAGCCGTCTATAGACCGTCTCAATCTCATTAGAGCTTGTCGAGCCAATCTTAGCCCTATAATGGGCATATTCAATCAGTCAGGGGTCAGTGGTCAGGGGTTAGGGGTCAGCCCCCACCCCGTACCCCCGACAACCGACAACCGAACCCCAGCAACCGATCTTCGAGGCGGCCTTCAGCCACTGCTGGCAAGCTTAGATGACCCGACGCTCACCGCCGTTGACGATTTTGGGGTAACTTTCAATGTCTGGGTAGTGACTGAGGCCGAGATGGTTCGGAGGATTGCCGAGTTTCTTGCCGACAGGGTTATCTACATTGCTGATGGCCACCATAGGTACGAGATGGCTCTCGTTTATCGGGATGAGCAGCTTGCTGCTCATCCGGGCAGTAGTGGTAATGAACCTTTCAATTTTGTGATGATGACACTGATCGATTCCCAGGATCCCGGTCTTGCTTTGCTGCCGGTGCATCGTTTGGTGAAGGGTATCGAGTCGGAGCGGATGGCGAAGCTGGAAGAAAAACTGGCCGATTATTTCCATATCGAGGAAGTTCCATATTCAAAAGAAGCCGGGAGTCTGGAGTCTGGAGTCTGGAGTCTGGAGTCTGGGGTCTGGGGTCTGGAGTCCAGAGTCCGGGGAGGCAAGGAGAGGGACTCTAGACTCTCGACTCTCGACTCCAGACTCTCGACTTGGGCAAAGGCTCTGAAGGAGGCGGGCGATAGAGGCATGGCCTTTGGACTCTATGGCCTATCGGGATGTAGCGCCGGGGCTCGTCCCCGGCAAGGTAAGTTTTATTTGCTTACCCCCAAAACCTATCTGCATAAGATGCTCCCCGGGGACAAACCGCCGGCCTGGAAGGACCTCGATGTCAGCTTCCTCCATTGGGTAATACTACGAGGGATGCTGGGGATAGACAGCCCCGAAAAGGAGATGGAGTATCTGGAGTATTCCGCTGATGGAAGGGAAGTCCTGCGAAAGGTGGATACGGGAATGTCACAACTGGCGTTCTTCCTCAACCCGGTGCCTATTTCCAGTCTTTTTGCCGTTGCGGATGCCGGTGTGAGGATGCCACCGAAATCGACCTATTTCTATCCTAAGACCCCTGCGGGCCTGGTTACAAATCCCCTTTGGGAGTTTGATAAGGGTTAAGGGTTATGGGTTATCTACCACCTATCATCTATCACCTTGGCCCTTGAAAGGAAGCTATGATGCAATTTATGAAGGATAGGGCGAACCTGATACCGATACTGCAGAAGGCCCAGGAGGCGGAGGGGTATCTATCACCGCAAGCCATCGCTGAAATCAGCCAATTTTTGGATATTTCGGAAAACGATATCTATAGCGTTGCTACCTTTTATGCCCTCTTTCGCTTCACCCGCCCCGGTGACCATATTGTCAAGGTTTGTCTTGGTACTGCCTGCCATGTACGAGGTGGAGAGCGTATCCTGGAAAGTGTGGAGCGGGAACTGAACATTCGGTGCGGTCAAACAACAGATGACTTCAAGTTCAGCATGGAGAGGGTTGCCTGCGTGGGGTGCTGTGCTTTAGCCCCAGTAGTGCTGGTTGATCAAGACGTACATAGTAAAATGACCCCGGCAAAGGCAAAGGAAGTATTGGCGAGATATAAGACTCACGGGGAGGACATATGACCTTTAAAGAAATACAACACCATGCGAAAGCCGAATGGGAGGCTTTCGCAAATAGTGAAAAGCCTCGCATTTATGTTGGAACTGCTACCTGCGGTCGCTCTTCGGGAGCATTAGATGTGCTTAATCGCATCCATGCTGAGATCGAACAGAGAGCCATAGATGCCCATGTAATAGAGGTGGGCTGTATTGGTTGCTGTGATGCCGAACCCTTGGTTGATATTGCTAAGCGTGGCCGGCCTCGCATCTGCTATAGCCATGTTACACCGGAAATTGTCCCCCAACTGGTAACAGATTATATAGTCAATGACAATCCCAGACCGGATCTGGCTCTTTGCACTATAGGCCAGGGTGAAATTGACGGCATCCCCAATCTTTTTGCATTGCCCATGTTTAAGCCACAGGTAAGGATAGCACTTCGCAATTGCGGTTATATCGACCCTGGAAATATTAATCACTATATTGCCAACGGGGGTTACAGTGGGTTGTTTAAGGCATTAAAGATGACCCCTGAGGAGATAATAGGGGAGATTGGCAAATCCGGGCTTAGGGGGCGGGGGGGGGCTGGATTTCCCACCGCGACCAAGTGGCGTTTCTGCCATGATGCACCCGGCACCGAAAAATATATTATCTGTAATGCTGATGAAGGTGACCCGGGTGCTTTTATGAATAGGTCATTATTGGAAAGCGACCCCCATTTTGTTTTAGAGGGAATGCTCATTGGAGCTTATGCCATTGGGGCAACTAGTGGATATATTTATTGTCGCGCCGAATATCCCCTGGCTTTAGAGAGGCTCAGAATTGCTCTCAATCGAATGCAGGATTATGGGCTTTTGGGTGATAACATCCTTGGTTCCAACTTCAGCTTTCATATAGAGATCGAAGAGGGAGCAGGTGCCTTCGTCTGTGGCGAGGAGACGGCCATGATACGCTCCCTTGAGGGTAAGCGGGGTATGCCTTACGCTCGCCCTCCCTTCCCTGCCACATCAGGACTACGAGGTAAACCGACCAATATAAATAATGTAGAGACCTGGGCTAATGTGTCCGCTATCTTGCAGAAAAGCGGGGAGTGGTTTGCCGGTTACGGCACAGAGCGCAGCAAGGGAACTAAGACCTTCGCACTGGCCGGTAAAGTCGTGCGCACCGGACTTATTGAAGTGCCAATGGGCATCGCCCTGCGACAAATTGTCTATGACATTGGTGGCGGTATTCCGGATGGTAAGGAGTTCAAGGCAGTTCAGACCGGTGGCCCGTCAGGGGGTTGCCTACCGGCAAGCACTTTGGACATCCCTGTTGACTATGAGCATCTGGCTGCTGCCGGGTCCATCATGGGGTCTGGAGGTATGATAGTTGCCGATAGTGAAACTTGCATGGTTGACCTGGCAAGATACTTTCTTTCCTTCACCCAGGCTGAATCTTGTGGCGAGTGTGTATTGTGTCGCGAGGGAACAATGCAAATGCTGGAAATTCTGACCGACATTACTGGGGGTAGTGGCAAACCTGGGGATATAGATTTACTTTTAGAGCTGTGTGAGGCCGTTAAGTCAGGCTCGCTTTGTGCCCTGGGTGGGACAGCTCCCAACCCGGTGCTGACCACTATCAGGTATTTTCGGGAGGAATACGAAGCACATGTCAATGAGAAGCGATGTCCGGCGAGGGTGTGCAAGAATCTTATCTCCTTTTACATTCTTCCGGAGAAATGCGCGGGCTGCCTCATCTGCATGAGGAACTGTCCTGTCGATGCCATCACCGGCGGCAAACGGATGATACATGTCATTGACCAGCACAAGTGCATTAAGTGTGGAATCTGCCTCGATGTATGTCCCTCTCGGTTTAACGCGGTGGCAAAGGTCAGTGGGGAGCAGCCGCTAACTCCTGAGGATCCAATCCCTGTTGGAAGTTGGGGGAAGACATCATGAGTCTAGAGTCTGGAGTTGACGGGCAAGATGCCCGTCCTACCAGACTCTAGACTCCAGACTCATAAGGAGGGTATTTTGGAAACGATAACACTAAACATTGATGGATATGAGGTCAAAACTGAAAAGGGGAAGACGGTACTTGAGGCAGCGTTAGATGCGGAAATCTACATCCCAAACCTCTGCTATCACCCCGACTTAAGTCCCCTTGGTGCTTGCCGATTGTGTGTTGTCGAGATTGAGGGCATGCGAGGATTACCTGCTGCATGCACTACACTAGCAACAGAGAGGATGGTGGTGAAGACTGGAACGTCTCAACTTAAGCATATACGCCGCATCGCCATGGAATTGATGCTGGCCGGTCATCCTCCCGATTGCCTGGTGTGTTCCCAGAACCTCAATTGTGAACTACAGGCAGTAGCCCAATATCTGGGGATTACCCAGCAGCGTTTGAGAACTCGACCCAAAGACATTCCCGTTAATGCCAGCAATCCCCTTTTCGAGCATGACTTGAGTAAGTGTATCCTCTGCGGAAGATGCGTTAGGGCTTGCTATGAATTGCGAGGAGTGGGGGTGCTCTCCTTTATAAAGAGGGGGAGGGAAACCCACATCGGTACTGCCTTCGACCGTTCCCTGTCCGATGCCGATTGCATTTTTTGTGGTGCTTGCATTGAGGTGTGTCCCACTGGTGCCCTTAAGGACAAGGCTGGACTATTGGAAGCGGGAAATGGTCGTGAAGCAGCACTTGTTCCCTGCAAATACGCTTGTCCTGCGGGGATAGATGTACCCCGTTATATTCGTTTCATCAGTGAAAAGAAATATTCCGAAGCATTAGCGGTGATCAGGGAAAAGGTTCCTTTCCCTGGTGTGCTTGGCCATGTCTGCGATCATCCCTGCGAAGTTATTTGTCGTCGCGATGAGGTGAATGAGGCTGTGGCTATAAGAAACCTGAAACGTTTTGCCGTTGAACGGGGACGGGGGTTGATAGCCACAGAGGTCACAGAGGAAATGAAAAAAGGAAGACGGGGGTTGATAGCCACCAAGAATGACGGGCAAGATGCCCGTCCTACGAAGAAGGCGTCACCAACAGGTAAGCGAGTGGCAATAGTAGGGTCAGGCCCGGCCGGGCTGACTGCCGCATATTATCTATCAAAACTAGGTCACGCGATCACTGTATTTGAAGCCCTGCCAGTTCTGGGCGGTATGATGCGAGTTGGCATTCCGGAATATCGCCTGCCGAGGGAGGTTATGGAGTCAGAGATTCAAGAGATCGTGCAAGTCGGTGTTGATATTCAGACTAATACTAGAATAGAATCCTTGGACGACCTCCTTGAGCAGGGTTATCAATCCATCTTTCTTGCTATTGGCGCGCATCTGGGAACGAAAATGGGGGTGGAGGGGGAGGATGCCCCTGGAGTGATAGAGGCTATCAGCTTCCTTAGAGAGGTGAGTCTAGGCCGAAGGGTAAGGCTGGGAGATAGGGTAGCGGTTATCGGTGGCGGCAACGTTGCCATAGATGCCGCCCGCACCGCCTTAAGGCTTGACGGCAAAGAGGTAACTATTCTTTACCGTCGCACTCGTGCCGAGATGCCTGCCAGCACAGAAGAGATAGATGGTGCTCTAGAGGAAGGAGTAAACATTGTTTACCTGGTGGCTCCAAACAAGATATGGAATGAGAATGGAGTGCTAAGACTTCAATGTATTCGTATGGAACTGGGAGAACCTGATGCCAGCGGCAGGCGACGCCCAGTCCCCATAAAGGGCAGTGAATTCATTACAGAGTATAACACCGTTATCGCTGCCATCGGCCAGATGCTCGAGATCCCGGAGAACTTTCAAGTGGCAACTGAGCGAGGTAATATTAAGATTAACGCCAACAGTGTTACCAGCAGGGAGGGCGTCTTCGCTGGTGGTGATGCTGTAACCGGGCCAGCCTCTGTTATTAAGGCTATTGCCGCAGGGAGAAAAGGAGCTATTGCCATAGACAAATACCTTGGGGGCAGTGGTATTATAGATGAGGAACTGTCACCAATTGAAGAGCCTAAAGCCTGGCTGGGGCGGAAGACCAATTTTGCCCACCAACAACGGTGTGAAATGTCCCACATATCTGTAGGGCAGCGACTTAACAGCTTTGATGAGATTGAGAAGGGATACGATGAAGAGGCAGCATCTAAAGAGTCGCTGCTGTGCTTGCAGTGTGATCTCAGGCTGAGGATTTCGGCAGTAAAGTTCCCTCCGAAAAGGGGTTCGATGAAAGGAGGGAGATAAAATGGGTATCTATAACTTCACCACTTTGGCGCTATAAAGGTCCGGGATAGCAAGTAACCTCTGACGCTGCTCCTCGGAAACGGGTTCATCGAGGGCGAGGACCATGAAAGCCCTGCCACGTGGTTTTTGTCGGGCTACGTACATGGAGCTGATGTTAATGTCGGCCTCCCCGGTGATCATACCCACTGCCCCTATCATCCCGGGCCGGTCGAGGTGATGGGCAAAAAGCCAATACCCCCCGGTAGAAACGATATCGATCCAATATTCATTCACCCGCACAATGTGCGGTTCTCCCCGCAATATGGTTCCTGATGCGGTAACAGTTCCTCTGCTTGTGGTAATCTCTGCCGTGATCAGGTTGCCGTAGTTTTCGCAGGCGGTGCTCCTCTGCTCGATGACCTTGAGTCCCCTTCTTCTGGCAATAACGTTGGCATTGACCAGGTTAACCCGCTCATCGGTGGTTGATTCCAGGAACCCCCCGATGACCGCAGCCTTGAGCGCATCAGTCCCATGATCAGCAATCTCACCCTCATACTTGATTATTATGGCGCTGAGTTGTCCCTCGGCAAGCTGAGCCAACAGTCTCCCTACCAATGAGGCCGTGAGCATGAATGGTGTCAGGAACGGCAAAATGTCTGCGGAAATCAGGGGCATATTGACCGCATATTTGGCGGGCTTGCCCTGTAATATGTCGATGACCTGCTCGGCAATATCCACTGCCACGCCGGACTGGGCCTCAATGGTGGAGGCCCCAAGATGAGGCGTTACTATGATCTTATCGCTCTTGAGTAGAATGCTTTGCGTAGCTGGCTCATGGGTGAAGACGTCGATAGCAGCGCCGGCTACCCTCCCTTCTTCGATCGCTGCCATGAGGGCTTCTTCGTCGATGATGCCACCTCGTGCGGTATTGATGATGCGAACTGCCGGTTTAACCAACATTAGCTCGCGGGCTCCGATTAGCCCCCTGGTGGCCTCTGTAAGTGGAATATGAAGGGTGATAAAATCGGATTCCTCGAGCAATCGTTCCAGGGAGACAAGCTCAACGCCAAGGTTACTGGCATAGTCCATGGAAACCATGGGGTCGTAGGCTGTAAGGTGCATCTCCATACCCTTGGCCCTCCTGGCTACCTCCGAACCCACACGGCCCAGTCCGATAATGCCCAACTTCTTGTTTCGAACCTCGATGCCGATAAATCTCTTGCGTTCCCATTTACCCGATTTGAGGTGAGTATGAGCCTGAGGGATGTTGCGGGCCAATGCCAGCATGAGGGCAATGGTATGTTCGGCGGCTGAGAGGATGTTGCTCTCCGGGGCGTTAACAACGACAATCCCCCGGCTAGTTGCCACATCGAGATCAATATTGTCCACACCAACGCCGGCGCGGCCGATGGCCTGGAGCCTCTTTCCGGCCTCGATAACCTCGGCGGTGACGCTGGTCTCGCTGCGCACCACCAGGGCCTCGTAGTCGCCGATTACACTTTGAAGCTCTTTGGGCTTCAGGCCCAGACGGATATCCACATCAGCATAGGCCCGGAGGATATTTATGCCTTCCTCGGCAAGAGGATCGGTGATCAGTATTTTCATGATATTTCTCCACTATTCAGGTTGTCAGGTTCAACGTTCAAAGTGATAGCCACAGAGGTCACAGAGAAAATGAAAAGTAGCGTCACACCCGCCACGCTTCGCTCGCGGCTTCGGCTCACGTTGAGGCCGCGGAGAAGCCTGCCTTCGGCAGAGCTGCTCTCAGTCTCTCAATCACGGCATCAATATCCGTCTCGGTCACCCACCCCAGATGCGCGATGCGGAATATCTTTCCGGCAAGTTTCCCCTGCCCTTCAGCAAGGATGACGTCGTGCTCCTCGCGGAGTATCTGGAGCAGGCGATTGGTATCGAGGCCATCGGCTGCCTTGACCGCGGTAACCGTATTGGAGGCATATTTTTCTACGGCGAAGAGTGGAAGCCCCAGGGCTTTCACCTGGTCTCTGGTTTTCTGTCCTATACGAGCATGGCGAGCAAATATGTTGACCAACCCTTCGTTGGCCATCAGCTCGAGTGCCACATCCAGAGCATAGAAAATGGAAACCGCCGGGGTCCAGGGGGTTTGCCCTGACTTCAGGTACTTCTTTGCCTGAGCGAAGTCCCAGTAGAAGCGAGGCATCCTGGCTTGGGCATGAGCTTTCCAGGCATTCTCGCTCATACTGATAAAGGCCAACCCTGGCGGAACCATCCAGCCCTTCTGGGAGCCGGTGATTACCACGTCGCACCCCCAGGAGTCAGTCTGGAGGTCAATAGAGCTCAGAGAACTTACAGCATCTACCAGCAGTAGCTTGTCGTACTGTTTCACCACCGCGCTGATTGCAGCGAGGTCGCTGGTTACGCCGGTGGAGGTCTCGTTATGGGTAACGAGCACTGCCTTGATTGATTTGTCGCTGGCTAAGGTTCGACGCACAGCATCGGGGTCGTCGGGTTGGCCCCAGGGAAAGGACAGCCTCGTCACTTCGGCCCCGAACGTCTCGGCGATAGCGGCAAATCGCTCCCCGAAGACACCGTTACATACTGCCAGCACCTTATCGCCGGGGGAAAGGGTATTGACAACCGCGGCCTCCATCCCTCCTGTTCCCGAGGCAGTGAGAATTAGAACATCTCCCTTAGTCTGGAAGAATTCCTTGAGTCTGGAGGTTATCGAACCAATCAATGCCTGGAATTCGACACCGCGATGATTGATCATCTGCTTGGTCATTGCCTGAAGCACTTCTTCGGGGCATGGGGTAGGACCGGGAATACGCAACATTGTTACCTCCTCTCGTGGATAGGGGATAACCCCTAACCCTTAATCCTTAAACTGGAGCCTCTTGCAAAAAGGGATTCTCTGAAGCTGGCAGTTGCGTTATCTCAGCTTCGGCCAACGGATTTTTGCAAGAGCCTCACTGGATTAAGTATAGCCGAAAAACCGTAGCACGGTCAAGCCCCAACGAGTATCGCGTATTAAGTTTTGAGGCCTCCCCACTAAGTGTTAAGTGCTAAGTGTTAAGTGTTAGGTAGCACCGGCGTTCATCCTCTAAAACTTAAACCTTAAAACTTCTTATCACTGTCACTTATCACCCGTCTTATGGCCTTTACAAAAGTGCGTTCATGTGTCATAGTAATAATGGAGATTAAGAGTATCCGATGAAGTATTCTGAGTTTCTCTTTATCGACTTCGAGAACGTTCAAACATTTGACATTCACAGTTTAAACGATGGCATTAAGGTCTACATATTCGTTGGAAATCAACAGAAGAAGATTCCATTCGACCTGGTTGCCTCAGCTCAGAAACGTGGCGAATCGATAGAATGGATTCAGGTCAGCGCACAGGGAAAGAATGCCCTTGACTTCCATATTGCGTTCTATCTTGGTGAGCTAAACCAAACGACTGCCAAAGGTTTGAAATTCACAGTTCTTTCCAAGGACACCGGATACGACCCGCTTGTGCAGCACCTTTCACGGCTTGGCCGGCAGTGTCGTAGAATAAACAGTTTTAGAGAGATTGCGAACTATGCCAAAGAGGAAGCAGAGGATCCGGATACGCAACGGGTTATCACCAATCTGGCTAAGATCAATAAGTCGAAGCGACCTCGAACCCGCAACACCCTCTCCAAGCACATTATGACCGTTCTTCGTGGCGAGGCCACGGCAGAAAAAGTAATCGGTATTGTCGATAATCTTTTCGTGATGAAGAAAGCATCCGAAAGAAACGGAAGACTAATCTACAATTTGTAGAAGGGGTAGGGGATAAGGGATAGGGGATAACCCCTAACCCCTACAGAAGAGTGGAGGTGCTCTGTTCTGGAAACTGCCGAAATAGCCCGGAAGATAGTAGATGCCACCTTGAATAAGCAGGCCTCTGACATTCTCCTGCTTGATCTGAGAGATATCTGCGGCTTTACGGATTATTTTGTCATCTGCAATGGTGAGAGCGAACGCCAGCTACAGGCTATTTGTGATGAGATCGACCAGGTGCTAGCCAAAGAACATATCTCTCCGCGCCGGCAGGAGGGAAGCATAAGCTCCGGATGGGTCATTATGGACCTGGGCAATATCGTGGTCCATATCTTTTCCACGCAGCAGCGCGAGTTCTATGCCCTAGAGGAAATGTGGGATAAGGGGGCCACGGTGGTCAAGATTCTATGATCCAGTGATCTATCTCCCTCTCATAAGAGATCACTTCCTGTGGCGAGAAGAACAACCCGATCTCCTCCTGGGCGTTCTCCAGCGAATCTGATCCGTGTACCAGATTACGCCCGATCTCCACCGATAGATCGCCCCTGATCGTTCCGGCGGCAGCGCTGGCAGGGTCGGTCTCCCCGATTGTTCTTCGAGCCACATCCACAGCTCGCGGGCCATCGAAGATGACCGCGATGATCGGGGCCGAGGTAATATAGGCAACCAACTTCTCGAAGAATGCCTTACCCTCGTGAATAGCGTAGTGTCTTTTTGCCAGGGCGGCATCCATTTGAATCATCTTCATGGCCACTATCTTCAGTCCCCGCCGCTCAAGACGGGAGATGATCTCCCCCGCTAGGCCTCTCTGGAGGGCATCCGGCTTAATTAGTACAAGAGTTCTTTCCATTATCTGTTTCTAGCT
>QLUL01000219.1 GCA_018725425.1 Chloroflexota bacterium | reverse complement strand
GGCAGGGCCTTTATGACCGCCTCTTTCCCGGTGGAGATGACCACATGGGTGATGCCTTTCGCTGCTGATGCGGTAACCACAGCTACTCCGCTGGCTGAGGGGTTTGTCTGGCAATATGATAAGCACGCTTTATACCAGGCACTGTTTTTGGGCAACATCGCCGGCTCGATAGGAGAGACATCAGCCCTGCTTATACTGTTTGGCGGGTTTTTACTGCTGGCACTGCGCATCATAGATTGGAGAATTTCTCTAACATACATCGGAACTGTGGCTCTTACTGTGGTTCTTCTTATCCTCGTCTGGCCCGGGGTTGCCCTTCCCATTCTTACCTCACCCTGGGAGAACGCCCTATTTCATATCCTTGCCGGCGGTCTTCTGCTGGGGGCTTTCTTTATGGCCACAGACTACGTAACCTCTCCTATCACGGCAAGAGGGAAGATAATATTCGGCATCGGCGCCGGCATAATAACAGTAATAATAAGATTATTCGGCGGCTTGCCCGAGGGGGTTACTTTCGCTATACTTATCATGAATGCACTTACTCCACTTATTGATAGATACGTCAAGGTCAGGCCATACGGTCTCCAGAAGGGGGTGAAAGGATGAAGGCATTGAAGAAGGCTTTCCCGGTAATCCTTGTTACGGTAGTTGTTTTTATCGCTACCGTTTCCCTTGCCTTTACCGACGCCGGAACCCGGGATATGATTGAATACCAAAGGGAGCGGCGGTTTCTGGCTATGCTGGAGGAAATATTCCCTGATTTAACCAGATTCACCGAGAATGATATATACACCATATATATCGACGAAGCCGAGGTTGGCCATGCCTTTCGTGCGGTAGGCAGGGGGTTTGCAGGACCCATTGTTATCCTGGTCGGGCTTGAGGATGCGATAACTATAAGGGGGATAGCCATAATCTCACACCGGGAGACTCCGGGGCTGGGCGACCGAGTGACTGAGCCTGATTTCACCGATCAATTTGCCGGGTTATATGTTGGTGACGTAGCTCTGAGACGGGATGGTGGAAAGATAGATGCGATAACCGGGGCAACGATAAGCGCCCGGGCAGTTGCTGATGCGGTTAGAGCCACGGCGGAGGAAAAGGCTAGGGGTTCTGAAGGAGAAAGATGAGTAGATTGATCAAAGCGTTTACCCCGGGAATACTTAAGTCTAATCCGGTTTTTGCGCTGGCGCTCGGGTTATGCCCCGCACTGGCGGTGAGTGCATTCGTCGATCATGCGCTGGGGATGAGCGCGGCGGTTACCTTCGTTCTTCTGATGTCGAATATATTGGTAAGTGCCATAAGAAAGGCTGTCCCTGACATAATGAGAATACCCATATTTATCGTCATAATCGCCACCTTTGTTACCATCGTTGCGCTGGTAATTGAAGCCTATTCACCCGATTTACACCAGGCATTGGGGATATTTCTCCCACTGATTGTGGTGAACTGAATCGTACTCGCGAGGGCAGAAGTTTCTGCCTCCAAGAATCCCATACCAGATGCAATTGCCGATGCACTGGGAATGAGCGTCGGCTTTATGCTGGCCCTGCTTATTATCTCGCTCATCAGACAGACCCTCGGGACAGGCAATCTATCGGTGTTCGGCGTTAACCTGTTCACCTTGCCGCTTCTAGGGGAGAACCCCCTGCTTGTCTTTATACTTCCACCCGGGGCGTTCTTCGTTATGGGGCTCTTATTAGCGCTATTCAGATGGAGAGGGGTGATGAAGAGTGAATGAACTCATTTTAATATTTGTCAGCATGGTTGTGGTCAACAACTTCATCCTGGCGAGATTTCTGGGCCTTTGCCCGTTCTTTGGCGTCTCGAAGAAGCTGGGTGATGCCCTTAGTATGGGGGTGGCAGTCACACTGGTAATGCTTCTTGCCTCGGTAGCTACCTGGTTTATTAACCATTATGTCCTTATTCCGTTCGGTGTTGAGTTTATGCAGGTCGTCGTGTATATATTGGTGATAGCCTCGCTAGTCCAGATGGTAGAGATAGCTATCAAGAGAACAAATCTTACCCTTTATAATGCCCTGGGAATATATCTGCCGCTTATCACCACCAATTGCGCCATACTTGGAGCTACCTTCATAATCGCCGTAGAGGGGTATACGCTCCTGGAGGGTGTAGTGACCGCCCTCGGTGGCGGCATAGGCTTTACCTTAGTTCTACTTATTATGTCGGGCATACGGGAGAAGTTGGAATTGAGCGATCTCCCAAGGTCAATGCGGGGGTTACCTATAGCACTCATTATAGGAGGGCTGCTCGGTCTCGCCTTCCTTGGATTCGGAGGAATTGTATAATGTTCATAGTGCTGGTGATCACCGGAATAGGGCTTGCCTGCGGGTTATTGATATACCTCGTATATGTGGTGAT
>QLUL01000218.1 GCA_018725425.1 Chloroflexota bacterium | reverse complement strand
TCCCAGAATGCGGGATAGGAGATGTCCACCACCTCGGCATCGGTTATGGTAGTCTCTCCTTCCGCGACGAGTCCGGCTATCCCCAGTGTCATAGCAAGCCGATGATCGCCGTGGCTGTGGCATCGCCCTCCTCGCAGTTGGGCCACACCGTGAATAATCATACCGTCGGGAAGCTCCTCTATATCTGCGCCCAGTTTACTAAGCTCCCGAACAGTGGCGCTGATCCTGTCCACCTCCTTCACCCGAAGCTCGCCGGCATCTCGAATCACGGTGGTGCCGCTGGCCACCGATGCGGCCAGGGCAATCGTCGGAATCTCATCAATAACCCGGGGGATGAGGTCGCCCCCGATGTTAGTCCCCTCGAGAGGGCTCGATTCGATAAGGAGATCGGCTACCGGCTCCCTCCCCTCCAATCGCTCGTTCTCTATTTTGAGGCTAGCGCCCATCGATTGCAATACCTCAATGATACCACTTCTGGTAGGATTCGTTCCCGCGCCCATTATGCGTATTCTGGCATCAGGATGAATCGCCCCGGCCATCAGCCAGAACGCTGCCGAACTGATGTCGCCGGGGATTCGCAGCGTGAGAGGGGCTAGGGGATCAGTAATTGGGGAGAGAGTGATGGTTGAGCCCTCGGACTTTATGCTTGCTCCCATGGCCTGGAGCATGCGCTCGGTGTGATCGCGTGAAGGAGCGGGCTGTTCTATAATCGTATCTCCGGTGGCAAAAAGGGCGGCCAGGAGGATCGACGATTTCACCTGGGCGCTGGCCATTGGGAGCCGATATCGGATGCCGTGCAACATTCCCCCTTCGACTCCGCTCAGGGCAGGCCCTCGGATGGTAAGCGGCGCCCTGGTGTTGTTATCCCTGCCTCTGATGTCGGCTCCCATAAGGCTGAGCGGTTGAATCACCCGGTCCATAGGCCGGGTTCGCAGCGATGCATCACCGGTGATCACAGAGACAAACGGCTGTGCCGCAAGTAGTCCTGCCAGAAGACGCATAGTGGTGCCGCTGTTGCCCGCATCGAGCACATCCCTCGGCCCGACGAATCCTTTCTTACCTACTCCATGGATGACGACTTTACCCCTTCGACTTCGCTCAGAGCAGGCCCGATCAAGCTCTATCTCCACCCCCAGGGCCTGCAAACAGGCGAGGGTCGAAAGACAGTCAGCCGCGGGCAAAAAATTGGAAATCTCGGCCCTCCCCCGGGCGATGCTGTTGAGTATCAGCGCCCGGTGCGAAATGGACTTGTCGCCCGGTGGGGTGATCTCCCCCTTGAGCGTTCGGGCTCTCGTTACCCTTTGTTCCATCAACCCAGTTCCACGGTTCCGGGGTTCACGGTTCACGGTTGGGGAGAGGAGGAACCTTGAACCATTGAACCTTCTTAGAGTCTAGAGTCATTAGTCCCATCCTCACCTCCTGACTCGGGACTTCTGACTCGTCACTCCCGACTATTGAAGCGACGCCCTTCGTTCTCAAGCCACCTCTGTCGAATTGCGCGGGCATCTTGGAGCGATTCTTCCAATCCCGGGCCACTTTCTAGAACGAGACGGCGAAATCCTTTGAGCTCCTCGATGTAGCGGTCGATCCAGTTGATTATCGCGCTCTGGTTGGTGAGGCAAATCCCGCAGTTTAGCTCCGGGCTCCCCGAAGCCAGGCGGGTTGAATCGCGATAACCGGTAGCGGCAAGCTTCGACATCTGCGGCCAGAGTGGGCTTCGGGCAAGGGCCGATACCAGAGCCGAGGAAAGCAGGATGGGAAGATGGCTGACCCCGGCCACGAGCTCGTCATGCATCTCGGCGTCAATAAAAAGCGGCCTGGCTCCCACGGATTTCACCAGCCTCTCCATTGATCGGGAAACCTCGGTGGAGTCTGGAGTTCGGAGTCTGGAATCTGGAGTCCCCCTCCCCCCGACTCTTGACTCTTGGCTCTTGGCTCTTGACTGCGCTGGAGTCAGGCAGTAAACGCAATCCTTCAGAAGGCGTGCTTCCGCCTCACCAAGGCCGGAGGTTTCCTTCCCGGTCATGGGATGTCCCCCGACAAAGCTGACCGTTGGAGGCAGGTACTCCTGCGCCCACTTCATAACCTGGGCTTTGGTGCTGCCGGTATCGGTCACTATGGAATCGGGTGAGAGATACCCCGCGATCTCACGGAAGATGTCTTTCATCGTCATCACCGGCGTGGCGATGATGACGATGTCGGCATGGGATACCGCCACATCCAGATGCGCCTCCGCTCTGTCAACCATACCGCGCCTGAGGGCTTCAGATGCGGTCTCGGAACGCCTGGCAAAACCGATTATCTCAAGCTCATCCCCTTTTGCCTGCTTGAGGGCCAGGCCCAGGGAGCCGCCGATCAGGCCCAGCCCGATTATTGCGATTCTT
>QLUL01000217.1 GCA_018725425.1 Chloroflexota bacterium | reverse complement strand
GCGTTAGAAGTAGGAGAGTGATTAGTGATTAGTAATTAGTGCCCATTCACCAATCACCATTCACCAAGAAAGGAGGGCGTCATGGATAGAATTGACGTGGCCACTTATCAGGCTAAAATCAAAGTTATTGGAGTGGGAGGGGGGGGATGCAACGCCATAACCCGCATGGTGCAGAAGGAGATTCGAGGGGTAGGCTTCATCGCCGTAAACTCGGATGCTCAGCACCTGTCCCTCACCGAAACTGAGAACCGTCTTCAAATAGGGCCCAAGCTGACGAGGGGGTTGGGTGTTGGGGGAGACGTCGAAATGGGGCGGAGGGCGGCGGAGGAAAGCCGGGAGGAGTTACTGGACGCAGTAAAAGACACGGATATGATCTTTATTACTGCCGGTATGGGTGGGGGCACAGGTACCGGTGCTGCCCCAGCAATCGCTGAGCTAGCCAAGCAGTCTAAGGCTCTCCTCGTTGCAATCGTCACCAGACCATTCACTTTTGAGGGACGAGCACGCACAGCCAAAGCGGAACAGGGGATAGCCAACCTTATGCCACATGTTGACACCCTGATCACAATCCCAAACGATCGTTTGCTCACCATTTGCGATTATAAAGTCTCAGTAAACGAGGCTTTTATGATGGCAAACGATGTCCTCTACAATGGCGTTAAGGCCATCTCGGAATTGATCACTGTGCCGGGGATAATCAACCTCGACTTCGCCGACGTTAAAGCAATCATGAGCAACGCCGGTCTGGCATGGATGGCGATCGGGAGAGGAAGTGGTCCTAATCGGGCTAGCGATGCCGCTAAAGCGGCCATCTCCAGTCCATTGCTCGATGTCACCATTGATGGAGCGAAGGGTGTGCTGCTTAACATCACCGGTGATAACAGCTTAACCATGTCCGAGGTTCATGAGGCTGCCGAAATCATAGGCAAAGCGGTAGATCCCGATGCCAATATCATCTTTGGGGTGGCTCATAATTCCGGCATCCCCGATGATGTAAGAATTACCCTTATCGCCACTGGATTTGCCGGCGGGAAACAGCTAAGTGCACCCAAAGAGGAAGAAATGCGCCAGAAGCTCGCCACTCTGAAGGAAGAAGATAAGCTAGACATCCCTGCCTTCATGCGCCATCCTATGGCGCAAAAAAGGCGGCAGACTATAACTATCCCTTCCGAGGTGAGAGCTAAGCTAGCCAAAGAGGTGGTGCGTTAAGCAGAATAGCTAAGGTCGTTATGCCCTCGACGATCGATGCCTTTTCCGGCGAAGTGGCAGGGAAGGCAAGAGGAGAGGTCTGGGATTTTGCTCATCTGGCTGCTTTCCAGCGAAGTGGCAGGGAAGGCAAGAGGAGAGGTCTGGGATTTTGCTCATCTGGCTGCTTTCCAGCGAAGTGGCAGAGAAGGCAACAGAAAAGGTTTGGGGTTTGCTCATCGGGCTGCCCGGTAGGGCAGCCAGCCTCGGGAGAGCGCCTCGCTCTCCATGATCTCCACGGCGGAGTACGGGTCGATCTCTCCATTCTGAACCTGCCCCAACAGCGACCTCAATCTCTCATTCTCACTCATCAATATCGAAAGCCGATTCCTGAGCCGATGCTCGACGGCGTGGAGGAACTCTTCCTTCCTCTGCCGCCGTCGTCGGCCCAAAAGCTCCCCACTGGACACTAAAAATTCATGGTGCCTCTCCACCTCTCGGTAGAGCTCCTCGATTCCTACATCGTTTATTGCTTGTGTGGCCAGGATGGGGGGTTGCCATTGATTCGCCCGGGGACTTAACATCAGCATCGATTTGAGTTCCACCACCAATCTGTCCGCTCCCGGCCGGTCGGCCTTATTGACCACAAAGATATCGGCGATCTCCATAAGTCCGGCCTTCATAGTCTGGATAGCATCTCCAGCTTCGGGCACCAGGGCCACCATGGTAGTGTCCACGGTCTCCATAATATCAAGCTCAGTCTGCCCCACTCCCACAGTCTCCACCAAGATGATGTCCTTGCCAAAGGCATCCAGGAGTTTCATCACGTTTCGAGTGGTTGTGGGGAGACCACCGCGACTGCCCCGGGTCGCCATACTGCGGATGAATACCTCCGAATCGAGGTAATGCTGCTGCATCCTGATGCGGTCGCCCAGCACTGCCCCTCCGGAGAAGGGACTGGTGGGATCTACGGCGATGATTCCCACCGAGAGCCCTTTGCTTCTGGCCACAGCGGTCAGCCTATCCACCAGCGTGCTCTTGCCTCCGCCGGGTGGTCCGGTGATACCTATGGAATAAGCCCTTCCCAGGCGAGGATAGATGGCCTTCATGATCTCGGTTACCTCTGGAGATCCCCGCTCCACCAGGGTGATGAGGCGAGATAAAGGCTGCAGCGCCCCGCCTAGCATCCTCTCTACCAGTTCC
>QLUL01000216.1 GCA_018725425.1 Chloroflexota bacterium | reverse complement strand
TTATTCACCTCAACCACCTCCCTCCATTAAAAGCATAACATGGTAAGGTTAAGGCTGAGTTAAGGTTTTGTTAAGAGATTGTTAAATTTCGACTGATAGGACATTGGCGCCTCCTCCCCAAGGGGGAGGAGAGGTAAACATGTTTAACATGTCTCTCAGTCCAGCCCCAGCGCTTCACTCATGGGGCGGCTTGTATTACAATCCGGCCCTCCACCTGCGGCGCCACCGGCGAATGGGTGGCGATGTATGCCGCGACTGCGTCGCGGAGGAAGTCGCCGGTCTCCAGCACCACTTTCGCGTCTTTCAGCATGGTAAAGTCAGCTCCACCCGCTGCCAGGAAGCAATTAGTGACCACGGTATAGGTTCTGTCCAACTCCAGGGGCTCGCCTCCGATGAGCACTTCAACTATGCGCTCGCCAACCGGCCGCTCTGGATCGAAGGTGAAGCTCATTCCAGAGACTTGAGGAAAACCAACGGACCAGCCTGGATAGGCGCTGACACCGTGTTCTAAAGTTTCCCAGATTGTTTGACCGGTCAACTGCAAGACGACTATGTAGTGATCAACTAGTACAGTGAACAAACTACCAAGGGTGATCGGCCCTTTGAGGATGCTTGTGCGGACCCCACCTGCATGCTGGATGGCAATATCTGCTCCTGTCTTCTGGCTCATCACATCAGCAACCAGGTTTCCTAAGTTGGTCTCCCTTGCTCCAATGACCCCCCTCTCCCCATCGAGAGTGACCTCTGTCTCTCCGATCACTTCAGCTAACTCCCCAGCAAACCTGATCCTTCCCTCTATCTCAGCGCGGACCTTTCCTACCTCTCTGATATAGGCAGCCACTTGATCTCGGACGAATTCGCCAGTTTCCAGCACCACTTTGGACTCTTTGAACATCGCAAAGCCATCTCCACCCGCTGCCACGAAGCAATTGGTGGCCATGGTGTAGGTTCTGTCCATCTCCAGGGGGTCGCCTCCGATAAGCACTTCAACTATGCGCTCGCCAACTGGCCGCTTGGGGTCGAAGGTAAAGCTCATTCCCGACACTTGAGGAAAACCACCGGAGAAGTCTGGATGGCGGCTGACACCGTGCTCCAGCGCTTGCACGATCGTCTCGCCGGTCAACTCCAAGACCAGATTAAAGTTGTCAAAAGGAAGGACAGTGAATATATCCTCAAACGTGACCGGCCCTGGATGAATACTGGCTCGAAGCCCAGTACTGTTGTAGAGGGCAATATCTGCCCCTGTCTTCTGTCTCATTATGTCAGTAACCAGATTGCCTATGATCATCTCCTGTCGGCCGACTCCCCTCCGATCGAGGACAACTTCTGCCTCTCCTACCACTTCAGCCATCGCTATGTCGACTATCTCTCTGTATGGCCCTATCATAGCGTCTATAGCTGCATCCTTTTTAATGTCCGGGGTGATGGGCAGAAATTCGTGGGAGATGTCGATGACTGTGCCATCCTTAACTACGATGTCCATCCGTCCCAGCACCTCGCCGTGTGCGCCTGAACCAACCACAAGGGTATTCCCAATTTGCTCTACGCGCGTCGTGTGGCAACCGCTCACCATGGCCACAATCTCGGGCATCCGCTGGGCGATCACCTGCTCTGCCGGGTAATCCCTTTGCAAGTCATGCGTCAGCAGTATAATAAAATCGACCTTTGGATCAAGGTGCTCCACGAATTCCTGAGCGACCGTCACCGGATCTAAGAACTCCAGACCCTCCACATTTTTCGGGTGCGTCGTAATGGGAATGTGTGTTGTCACCAGGCCGACGATCCCGATTCTCAACCCTCCTACTTCAACGATGGTGTAAGGAGGGAGGAAAGGGACTCGCTCGCCACCCTCGAATCTTATATTAGCACCGAGGAGCGGAAAATCGGCCTGCTCGGCCCTCTGTTGTAAAACCTCGAGCCCGTAGTTGAAGTCGTGGTTGCCAACTACCATAGCGCTATAGCCGATTTCGTTCATCACCGCAATCACCGCCTCACCCTCGGTGAAGCCGGCTATAAATGTGCCGTGCATGGTATCACCGCCATCTAAGAGGATGGTGTTCGGCTGCTCCGCTCTTATTTGGTTGATCAGGGTGGCTATTCGGACCATCCCTCCGATGTATTCCTCTGCTCTCCATGGCTTGAACGGGTCCAACTGTCCGTGCAGATCCCCGATGTGCAGGATGGTGATGGTTGTTTCCTTCGCTTGGACTGGGTCGATCACCTCCGCTGCTGGTGCCGGACAGCCAGCAACAACCAGGCTGACGGCCAACAAGAATGCCCCTAGAGCTAACAGTATTCTGTTTCTCCCTGATTTACTCCTCAGGTACATGTTATCCTCCTTCATATTTCTTGTGTTTCCCCCTGATTTATTCCTTGTGTCCATGTTATCCTC